>JALNXV010000222.1 GCA_023230175.1 Candidatus Cloacimonadota bacterium | reverse complement strand
CGAAGGCTGCACCAGCCTCAGAAGCCGAAAACTTGGTGATGCTTCCCATCTCACGGGCCTTTTCCCGAAGAGCGTCAAACTCCTCGCCAGTAGCCCCGGAAATGGCTGAAACCTTGCTCATTTGCGCATCGAAGTCAGCGGTCGTCTTTACTGCCGCTGCACCAACAGCCACAATCGGTGCGGTCACAGAGGCAGTCAGCGTCTTTCCAACCCCGGACATCTTGTTTCCGACATTCTCGAGGGCCTTTCCTGCACTGTCCAAATTGGTGAGTGCCTGGTTTGCGTTGGCAGCTTCCTTGGCAAGTTTCTCAAGCTCTTCCTCTGTTGCGATGATTTCACGTTGCAGTGCATCATACTTGTCCTTGCCCAGGTCGCCACTTTCCATCTGGGTCTTGGCCTGCTCCTGGGCAGTTTTTAGTGCCTCCAGCTTATCCTTGGTAGCTGCGATGGAGTCCTTCAGGAGCGACTGCTTCTGAGTAAGGAGTTGTGTATTTGTAGGATCAAGCTTTAGGAGTCTTTCGACATCCTTGAGCTGGCTTTGGGTATTTTTGATGGTCTTGTTTACCGACTCAAGAGCCTTGTTAAGTCCTGTCACGTTGCCATTGATCTCGACTGTAATACCAGCGATTCTAGAAGCCATATACACTTACCTCCTTTTCTTCAGATTCAATAAAAAATGGAAGATGGAATCACTCCACCCTCCATGCACATATTCATTCCTTACCACCTGTCGAAATCCTCCTGGGTGGCCAGCGTTGCGTATTCCACGCTGTCGTTGCCTTTCTCAGTCCAGATATCAAGCACAAGACCGATCGTGAGAAGGTCAAGATCAGGAATGGAAATCCCGACCTCCATACACCTCAACAGGAACAGAGGTGTAGTAAGTTCACGTTCGGTCGCCCTTAGTTTTTTTGTGATTTGGCGTCAGTAAAAAGGTTGCTTCCCCAAAGCTCAAGAATCTCCGGGAGAATCTCGTAGATGGAGAACATCTCAAACTGGTCAAGCCACTCGTCGATTGTAGATGGAATACTCTTGTCAGCATGAAGCGCCATGATATAGGCGACATTCTCGAAGATTTCCAGATCCTCAATCTCGAGTTCCTTTGAACCATCCCCCTTGTCCTTGTACGACTTTTCAAGTTTTGTGAGGTCTTTGAAGATATCCCTCTTGAACTTGATGCGGTACATCCTGGGGATTGCTGCGGAGCTTTTGAAGGTGACTTCCCTGTCACCAATCTTTACAGTTTTGCTAAGCATAGTCTCTTACCTCCATCAGCCCTGGGCCTCGGCTGTCACTTCAGGAACATATACGTTCTTGTACCAATCCTGATAGGTCTTATCGACTGTATCTGTGCCAGTACGTGCCTTGATGAGTCCATCCTCCCTGGCATCCGCCTTAAGGGAAAGTGTCTCAGTTCCAGGTTCGATGCTTTCTTCCTTGGTCTTTCCTTCAACAGTAGGACGGGAAGAAACGGAACAGTTGTACATCACATGTCTAATGGCCTTTTTGTCGCCGTCAAATTCAAACAGCAGTGCAAAGTACACCGGTTCGATGTCCGTGTTGGTCTCAATCAGCACACCATTGTTGTCCTTGACCTCCTTGAGGATCTTCTCGCGGAACCAATCCGGAACAAGGGCAATCTCCAAGTCTCCGGAATATCCATTGTTGGACACCGCACGGAAATACACTACGCCATCGGCATAGAACGGACTTGTATCACCTTCCGCATCAAGGGAAAGGTTGACTGCACCAGGAATTGCAACCGGTGTCTCGTAGGAATAGCCCCCATCCTCCGTGTGGGTCAAAATTGCGGCATGCACATTCTTCAGATTGTATTTAATCTTGTTACTCATTGCTTAATACCTCCATCGTGTAGAGCACTTCGTAGAGCCGCTCGTCGGCTATCCATACTTCGCTCTTGTCATAAAAGATGCCGTAGCAATCAAGTACGGCTTCCACCTTCGCCTCGACATCCGGCTGCTTTTTGTCTGTATAAAGCTCAAAATGCAGTGCTTGAATCTTGGCATAAACCCTTCCATCAGCAGGAAAGTTGCTTGAGGAAGGAAAAAGAAAAATCAGAAACGGAGGCTCAGGGCTTTCACCTTCCGCAAAGTGGTCATAGGCTACCGGAAGCCCCGTCTCCTCCGCCATTTCAACTATCTCGTTGTAAGTCATCGTCTCACCCCTTCAGTGCCTTCTCAATGTCACCGATCAGCTGCTCTTTGGCATGCTCTTCAGCCGGGCCGATGTGCCTTTCACCTGCCACCCTTCCACCGTTTCTTTTGGCATGACCATTTTCAAGAAGGTGGGCAAGCATATAGCGAGAGGAAGAATAGACCGTGACTCCAATACCTACGGAACTCTCCTCCACAACCTTCATCCTCCAGGACTTTGCATACTTGCCGGTCCTTACAGGCGCAGACTTGTTGATGTCGCTTTTGGCGGTCTTTCCAGCCTTCTTCACCGCAGTCTTCAATTCATCTGCTGCAAGCTCACGATACTCAATAAGCTCTTTTTCAATGGCCCCAGCCATCTCATCAATAGATATACCCTTGCTCATCGTTTCTCCTTCTTACAGGAAAACCTGATCTCCCGCTTCTGGTAGTTCATGAGATCCACCGAAAGGATGTTATACACATCGCCTCGAAAAAGGATGCGGTAGCCATTTGATGTGACTTTTGAAAGCTCGGAGCACCATCTCACATGGAAGGTGATGCGCCGCTCATCACTTGTAACGGCACTCTCCTCCTCGTTTGCGATGTAGGTGCTTGCATAAGCCCAGGCAGTGAAATAGTCGTTCCAAGAAGAAGTGTGGTTTCTGTATTCATCCACCTCCACTTCGTTTTTCTGAAACGTAATGCGCTCGTTTTTCTCAGCGATTGTCTTTTCTCTAACCTGCGCCATCAGAATACTCCTTCCCGGATGGAGAACAGAAGACTTCTGAGATTCATCGTCAGCTCATGATGGTCGGCTTCCTCGCGATGCTCATAGAGATATCCAAGCGCATAGAATACAGCTGTCTTCATCAAGGACTCGTCCTTCTCAGTTTCATCATCCTTAAGCCTTGCCACATCACGACAGAGCTTTATAGATGAAGCTATAAGAGAACTGATGAGTGTATCTTCATCGGATGAATCCACATGCAGATAGTTTTTGGCTTCTTCAAGTGTCAGCTCCATGTCTCCTCCTTCCACTAAAAGAGAATCCTGGAAGAGCTATTACACTCCCCCAGGACTGTTGATTGATTAACCTGCAGCAGCAGTCTTCATCTTGAGGACCTTGATTGCTTCAGGAAGCACGAGCTTACCATCCACTCTCTTGGAAGCCAGGAATCCAACCTGTCCCATGTCCGCATAACGTTCATTGAGACGCTTAAAGGTCACACCCTGCCTGTCACCAATCCAGTAGTAGGAAAGGTCACCGAAGATGACAGGCTTTGCATCGGCAACAATTTCAGGCATTGCACCGGTAGTAAGGATAGGACGGCCAAGAAGTGTATCGTGGTCACCATCCTTGAGGGCAGGCTGCCAGATATACTGGCCGTTGTTGTCCTTAAGCTTTCTGATTGCCTTTACAGTAGTATCGTTGAGGACCCATACGGCATTTCTGCGGTATACACCCTTGAGGGAATAGAACAGGTCGATGAGTTCATCTGCGGTGATTGCCTTGTCGCTGGCAGTAGTCACACCCACTTCAGCAGATGCAAGGATTCCGGTAGGCTTGGAAGAACCGTTACCATTGATGAAGGCTTCCTCTTCCTTTGTACCGATACGACGACCAAATTCCTGGGCGAAGTAGCTCTCAAGATTGAAAGCAGAGTCATTCAAGAGTTCTTCGGAAACCTTGATGATGGTACCGATCTTGTGGGCATCGATGTTTACCTGTGCGAAAGTATCATCGTCTTCCGGATATGCACCGTTTTCATCAATCCAGCTTGCTTCACCCTTGGATGCCACAACAGGAATCTTGTGGGTGCCGTTGGAAGTAGTGATGACATGGGATCTGCCACGGATGACGTTTTCACCTTCAAGTGCCTGTACCAGGGTGTTTTCATATTCATCCGGTACAAGGTAGCCACCTTCAGAGTCAGTGCCTTCAGAAAGCACGTTGCTGACAGACGCATACTTGGAGCGCATGCCATTCCAGAAAGCCTTCTTGTAGGCGTCGGATGCACGGCCCTTCTTCTCTTCCATCTTTGTGTTTTCAGGCTTGGAAGTGATAGGAGTATTTACAGGCATAGCCATTTCCCTCTCCATTGCATCCATCTTTTCCTGACGTTCGATTTCCTTGCCAAGGTTTACGATCTTGGCTTCCATCTCTTCATAGGTCTTGGTATCTTCATCGGAAAGAATACCGGTTTCACCTCTGTGGGAATCTAAGAAGTTCTTAGCGGCTTCCCATGCCTTAGCACGCATTGCGCGAAGTTCGTTTACATTCATAAGTCTTTATTCCTCCATTTATTTCAAAAGACTGAGTCTCTTATCGAGATCCTCGATTCGTGTGCCCTTCATCTCTTCCATCGCCTCAACCAATGGGCACTTCTTGGTTTCAGACTTTTCCTTGAACTTGGCCTCAAGCTTGTTCATGAGTCGTGTTTCAGATGACTTGGCGGCAAAAGAAAATGCCACTTCATCAGCGGCACACTTCTTCTTTTTGTCTTCCAGGATGTCATCAGCAAACCCCAGCTCGATCGCCTTGTTGGCGTTCATCCATGTCTCGGAGTCCATCAGATGTGAAATCTTTGCACGGCTCATGCCTGTCTTGATTTCGTAGGCATTGACAATGGATTCCTTAACCTCGTCGAGCATTTCGATGGCTTTGGTCATCTCACTCTTGTCACCCCACGCCATAGTCATCGGGTTATGGATCATCATGAGGGCAGTCGGAGCCATGAGCACCTTGGTACCCGCCATTGCGATGACCGATGCAGCGGATGCCGCGATACCATCGATCTTGATGGTGACTTCACCCGCATAATCCATAAGCATGGAGTAGATCTGGCTTGCTGCGATGCAGTCGCCACCAGGTGAATTGAGCCAGATGGTGATTGGGCCATTGCCGGACAAGAGCTCGTCCTTGAAAAGCTTTGGCGTCACATCATCGTCAAACCATGACTCCGATGCAATCTCGCCATTGATTTCAAGAACCCTCTCTTCCGGTGTATCGGCTTCATTCTTCACATCAAGCCAATTCCAGAATTTCTTGGAATTCTTCATTAGGTCTTCTTCCTCCTATTCGTACTTGTTTCTTCAGGTGGTTTCTCCTCCACCTTGTTCTGGTTTCCGGTATAGGCGGCACCTACATTCTTGAGGTCCACCATGTTTCCGTTGACCATGTATTTGTTTCCACCCAACTCATCCGGGATGAGGTCGAGATTCTCCAGTTCCCTGACATCATTCGGGCACATGAAGCCGTTCTGGATGCCGATGGAGTAACCTTGCATTCGGCTTTGGTAATCTCCTCTCAAGAGTCCTTCCAGGTTGAACTTGAAGAAGTAGCTCTTCTTCTCAGTCTCCGAAAGCAGTGCACGCGAGAGTGACTGCTCCCACCTCACGACCCATGGGTCCAGGGTGTACTTCACAAATTCAAGGGACTGCTGTTCGATATTACTGAAGCTGCTCTTCTCAAGGTCTCCAACCATATGGGGCGGCACCCTGAAGATTCGAGCAATCTCATCTATCTGGAACTTACGTGTCTCGAGAAACTGCGCTTCATTCGGCGATATTGAAATCGGGGTGTACTTGAGCCCCTCCTCCAATACTGCAACCTTGTGGGAGTTGGAAGATCCGCCAAATGCTGCATTCCAGCTGTCCCTCACCTTTGCAGGGTCCTTCAATACACCGGGATGTTCGAGCACTCCGCTAGGCGCTGCGCCATTGGCATAGAACTTTGCGCCATACTCCTCTGCAGCCATCGAAAGTCCTATGGCGTTCTTGGCCATGGCGATTGGGCTATATCCCACAAGACCATCAAAGCCAAGACCTGGAACATGCAATACTTCACTTGGACTCAGGATGACGGATGAGCCTTCCAATGTTGGCGCATCGTCGCTTGTCTTCTGATACACGTAGTAGAGCATGCCGTTTGTATCACGGTTGACCTCCATGCGGTTTGGCATCAAAGGATAGAGTGCGATGACCTCTCCCTTGCCGTTACGGATGATCTGCGCATAGGCGTTGCCCCAAAGAAGCAGATGGGTC
>JALNXV010000220.1 GCA_023230175.1 Candidatus Cloacimonadota bacterium | reverse complement strand
CATCTTTACTTATCTCTCCTGATTTATATAGACTCCATATCAGAGAATCATCATCAGTTAGTTGCTCTAATTTGTTATTCCTTAAGAGATAACAGCGACTATCCCCTATAGAATGTAAATACAACCTATCCTGATAAAACAGAGCAGAAACAAGTGTTGTCATCATATTTTTATACTCTGAATATTCTAATGAAAGTTTATTTATTTTAATGCTAATATCCTTAATTAAATTGCTTATCAAATCAGATAAATTGTTTATTTTTTTATCTTCCTGTAAATTATTGAAGTCTCTTTGAAGCCATTCTGAACTTAATTTACTGGCAACTTCTCCTGCATTAGCACCACCAACACCATCACAAAGAACAAATAACCTGTATGTATCGAGATTTAAAATATTATTGTCTTTTTTAGGTAGAGTATAAAAATCCTCATTATGCTTATATTTTTTACCAATGTCACTTATTGCATAGTATTCAATCTTCATTAAATATCCCTTCTAATGCCCAGTTTTTGGGTAAGTTATTAAATCTTTTGATTAGTAACCTGTTATTTATTCCTTTATCCTTATCTGAATAATAATAAAAACCATTCTCGAACTTAATACTATAGTAAGAAACACCCGGTTTTATTTTATCTGTAATAAAGGCATCTAATTTTTGAATCCTGATTTCATAATCCCCGGTGCTTAGTAAATAATACTGTTTACGTAGTTTATCAAAACTTTCACCGTCTCCGTTTCTTCGACAGTTTTCTTCATTATAGATTGCACCAAGTCTAAATCCAAAAAGATTCTTCTTTTTTACCGTATAAAAAGTAAAAGCATCCGCTATGTTAAACTCACTTACTAAATCCAAGGGTATCTTTTTAAATCGTTCTGAACTTCTGTTGATAAATGTTCCATTGGTACTGGCATAATCACGTAAGAATTTATTTTTCATATCAAAACCACAATGCTTGCCGGAAACAAAAGTACACGGAATACACACATAATTAGTTTTTAACCTGCCAATAATTAGTTCTTCTGAACTTAAAAAATGAAAACTTATACCCGTCATTTTCTCAGTTAAAACCAAATCACCCTTATAACCAAGCGATATAGCTATCTCCCCTTTCATACTAAACCAATCTTCCAAACTCAAACCACATTTTATACAAATCAAAGCATTTTGTCTGTTTTTTGTTCTACACTTACCGCAAAATAAAAATTCTTTATCAGGTCTTTTATGTAAATCAAATCCGCATTGGTTACAGTACAGAGATTCAAAATGATTAGTAGTATTACATTCGGGACAATATTTTGGATTTTCTATATCTTCTTTTTCTGTTGTCAGTACAACTGTTCTACCTGAAACATTCTCTCCGCAAAATGAACAAAATAACCATTTAGAAAATAGTTCTTGCCCACAGACATCACATTTATAACTCATAATTACACCTATTGTAAATTTTTATAGCATTATGTCCGGCATAAAGCTAATATTATTGTTTTATTTTGTTAAAATGCATTGCATCTTATTTCATTTACTTATAGTTTAAGGAATTTTATTATATTTTTTCGCCATCGTCAAAAAACCTTCCACATTCATTCAATATCTTTTATAACTTTATTAATAAATTATAACTTAAAAAAAGTCAAGCTTTTTTTTAAAAAATAAAAGTCAAGCTTTTTTTTAAAAAATATTTGCTTTTTTATTTTTTGCAGTTATTGTTATAATATGCAACTTAGAGTAACTTTCAAAAACTGCGGAGAAATTATGTTTTTAAGGAGTTAAGATGAAAGATGTAAGAATTGCTTTTACAAGCGGTCATAATGAAAGTATCTTACCTGATACGAGTAAAAATTTTTTAAAGTTGATAAGTTTTTTTACTAAGATAACAGAAAATATCGAAGTTTTAGAAGAGGATTCTGATTTTTCAGAATATTCATTAATTATTGCAGGCTCTCCTGAAAAAGCATATTCCGAAAACTATACAGAAAAGCTTAGAGCATATATTAAGAATGGCGGTAAATTTTTATTTTTAACAAAGTATGGTAAATATGATTTAAACACTAATATCAATGAATTATTTCCTGAAATCAGAGTTAATAAAGATGTTGTATGTTGTAACGATAATCATTTTATGGATTTTCCACATAAGCCATTTGTTAAAATAAAATCTGATGAGTTTAACTTTAACGAAGAGATTATCTATGATGCAGGATGTACAATTAATCTTGCCTGTGAGCCTGATTATGTAGTTTATCTCAATAAAGACAACTACTACACCATTCCTAATCCAAGATTGATTGGAACGAGGTTTAAAGGCATTAAACAAAGTTTTAATGATAGAGAAAAAGCAATCCTTGTTTATAAGAAATTTGATAAAGGTGCAGTTGTTTATTTCGGTTCAAGATGGTCTTTTTCTGATGAACGCTTTAACCAAAATGAAAATTCAACATTATTAAGAAAAATAATTGAATTACTTATGGATATAGAATATTATAATTTAGATGTAGAAACAAGAATGAATAAAGTGCAAAGACACAGGTTACTTCATGGCTTTCCAATGCCTGATGCAAGCGTGGAAGTTGACAATTTTTACATCAAAAACATAAACGAGCTTGATATAGATTTTAATAAAAAAATTGCTTTGGGAATTATACCTCATCCAATGTGTAATCCAAAAATTAAAGCTTGTGGATATTGCCCCTTTCCCCATGAAAACTATAATCAGGAAAGAATGGAAAAAAGTGTTTTATCAGTAATCAAAGAATTAAATAGTATAACAGATAATTTTAAATTTAACCAACGAGAGATTAGCTCTATCTATTTCGGAGGTGGTACTGCTACTCTAACCGATAATGTATTGTTTGAAAAGTTATGTGACTCAATCTTAGAAAACTTAAAAATTACAAAAGAAACAGAAATCACTCTCGAAGGAACTCCTTATGATTTTGTTAATAACAAAGTATTATTAAAAACACTAAAAACATATTTCAAGCATGCTGATTTGAGAATCTCAATCGGTATCCAAACCTTTGATGATGAAATACTTCAAAAAGCAGGAAGAGATATAAATAATGCTAAAGGCTTAGTAGAAGAAGCTATCAAAATTGCAAGAGAATCAGGATTTAGAGTTTCGGGTGATTTTATGTTTAATTTGCCTGATAGAAGCTCATTTGATTACATAAAAAAGGATTTGGAAAAAGCAATTGAACTTGGCTTGGAACATATCTGTTGGTATAATCTTGTCCTAAATGAAAGTATAAACACTTCGTGGAGTAAAGATAAGGAAATATTAAATACATTACCTGATAGTAAAATTTCATTGGAAAACTGGAAACAACTTTACGACCTGTTAATAAAAAATAATTATGAGCCTGTTACCGTAACTGATTTTAGATTAAAAAATTGTCCTGAAAGTCGTTATCAATATGAAGAAGATTTAAGAACTCCTGAAAAAATAGATTGGATTGGTATTGGTAGTTATGCAATTTCAGTATTAATTGATAAGTCTTTTAAAAAAGCAGTTAAAATGATTAATCCTACCGAGTTAGATAAATATTTAGATAAAATAAGATTAAATCAAATTGGTTGGCATACAAGATTTGACTTAAAAGAAGATGACTTGAAACTTTACTGGATTACAAGACAAATTAAAGGTACTAAAATCTCAATTAGCGACTATCAAAAATTATTTAAAAGAGATATTAGGCAAGATTTTAAAAATGAGTTAACTGCCTTAGAATCTAAAAAACTAATCAATATCAAAGATGATTATATTTACCTGACAGTTGAAGGTTTTTATTATGCCGATACCGTAGCGGGTCACTTTGCATGGATGAGAGTGAATGAACTTGCGACACGAAGATATTTAGGAAAAGTTGTCAAAAAAACTTTGTTCGGTCACTCCCGATATCGTAATGAATGTGATGTTTGGTATAATGATTCAGCAATCCATTATATGGGTTAATATATAGAATTTTAAAAACACTAATTACAAATTAATTAAAACTAACACATAATTTTTCTATAGTCACCTGGTTAAATTAAGTTTCTAAAACATATTACAGGTGACTAACTTTAATCAATTATCAATATAAGGAGATAATTATGTCTTTTCAGGATTATGACATTTATCAGTTAGGTCAAAAATACGGTAATGGTTGGAATCATCTTTCAGAAGAAGAATGTATTGAATTTAAAAAACATTTTTCTGACAAACTTTTAAGGCTTGGATACATCACTCAAGACGATGAAGGTATCCTTAATTTTAACAATTTTCTTTTTCATTTCTATAACAAAGAAAGGTATAATCGTCTTTTTTGTAATATGAACTGGGAACAATTTGACCAGTCCGAAGAAGAATTAATGAACAATTTAGAATTTAATGATGAATGGAAGCCTGAGATAAAAGCTTCTTATTATATTATCAAAAGTAGGATAAATGTCAAAGAAAATGATTATTTCAAAGCAATCTCGGTATTAGAAAAAGCATTAGAATTATGCCCTGATTATGCTGAAGCAATCTTTTTAAGAGGTGTCTATCGTCATTGTAATAAACATTATAGAGACTCAACAAAAGACTTCCTAAAGTTAATGCCAATAAATCCGTTATATGTCTTAAGAATAGGGAAAATGCTAAATGTTAGTACCCAAATATTTAAATACAATAAAAAAAGATATGCCGATTTAAAAGAAGAAATTAAAAAATATTTTGAAGAAAACAACTACTCAGAAAAAGACTTACTCTGTTTTATAAAAAGATGTTTTGCTAATTCTTGTGTCTGGATTATGACATCGCCTTAAAAGATTTTGAAGATTTAAAGACTATTGATTCTAACCTAAAACATTTAAAGGATTTAGCTTTAAGTACGCTAAAAAGATATGCAAATGAATCATTAAATCACTCTATCTCAAAATCCTTGAATAATTTTTCTGAAAAGGTAAAAACCGATTTAGATTTAACATCTTTAAATGAAATAGAAAATGAAATTAATCATTTTAAAATACAAATCGATTTAATGTTTGGAGAAAATCATAAGATTAAAGAAATTAAACGCTTATTTTTAAGAGATACTGATTACAATTTCAAATCTGAATATTATCTAAGACGAATAGAAGTAGAGATTAGAAAAATATTATTATCTGATAAACATTCAAACATCTACAAAAGAGATAATGAACGCAGGAAATCAATTTTAAGTATGCGTTCATTTCATTTAATTGACGATATTTTATACTCTGATAGATTTCTAATGCATTTGAAAAGAGATTTCTTTTTAAAGATACACTTTGAAGATGAAGCATATATCGAAGGTGGAGATTTTGCATTTTTAGGAATAAACTATGGTGATAAAAAAAAGAAGATTACTCAAAAAATAAACATAAATTCTTTTTACATTTGCAAACATCCAATAGGAAGACATTGTAGTTGGCTCGATGCTTTAGAAGAACTAAATCATAGAAGTATATGTGAAGGTTTAACACCTTGTTATAAATTTAATGGAAAAGAAACTACCAGATATTTTAGAAGAGAAGAAACTGTTGAAGTAGAATGTAACTGGGAAGCTGATGGTTATAGATTGCCTACAGTAGCGGAATGGTATTATGCTATAAAAGATTACGAATATTCAACATACAAATATGGCTTGGTACAAACTGAAAGTAATGAATGGTTATGGGATGGGGTAAATAACAAAGTAAGATTATCTTTTGATACATTATACAGCCCACACTTTGATAAAGGCGAGTATAGAGTTATAACTCATACTAATCAAGAGGTTAAAAGATATGATCCTAATAATGAAAATATGGATAATACTGTTATCACAAATCAACATTATCTGGAAAGAAATAATGAAATAGCTTTTAGGTATGTTAGACCTATACACAAACCTGAAAAAATGACTATGCCATACTGGTTAAAAGGTGATAAATTTCACTTTGATTTAAGAAAAATCCTAAAAGAATCACTTTATTATAATGGACTCTGTGATGATTTTCCAAGAAGTTTTTTAGGTTATACGCATAGTTTCATTCTATCTGAAATTTTTGGATCTATAATTGATGATTCTCCTGAAAAAAGATTTCTAAATAAAATGAAAGACTTAAAAGTAATACATGAAGAATATATACTTTTTGAAGACTTAGGAATAGAGGATTGGAATGTAAAAATTTATCCTCAAAAAGGTTTCCCTTGGAATCCTAACAAAGAAAATG
>JALNXV010000010.1 GCA_023230175.1 Candidatus Cloacimonadota bacterium | reverse complement strand
TGTTTTTTGCTATATATGATATTTGCAGTACTGTTTAAGAGAGACATCAATTCAAAATCACCTTGGTGAATTACAGCATAATATGATTTATCCGGATTTTGCAAAAAATCAATATTATAAGATGAATCTTTTATTTGTTCCGGAGCAAGAGCTAATTTAGTTAATTCTTTTACAGTAGCTTTTTTATTTAGTCTGATTAGTTTCCATTGAGCCTTCCCCTCTAAACAAGACAAGGAAATCTTCCCGTTAATTAAATCAAACTGTCCAAAAAATTTTAAAAGTTTATCATTATTAAATTCTGAGGTAAAATCAGGAGTTGGATTTAATTCTACAGTATTTGAGTTATTGTTAATATCAGTGTTTTCATTAAATATATCAATATCGTCAAGACTAATATCTTGATCAGTAGGATTATTAAAGCTTAAATCTTCATTATTACTTCTTGTAGGTTCAATTTTAAAACTTGGAGTATCTATTATATCGTTAATAAGTGGGGTATCCAAGATATGAGACTGGAGTTTTTTTATAATAATTTTATTATTATCAAGTTCTAATTCAGCAACTTTCAGCAACAAGCCGTCAACACTTACTCCATAATATAGATTTTTATTTTTTCTTTTCATAATTAATATTGTAATATCTGCATCATTCTGTTTTTATTATTAGCGTAATTAAAAGCAGTCTCTTTGGTTATAATGTTGTTTTTATATAAATTAAAAAGGTCTTGTTCAATAGATTGCATACCATATTTTTTCCCTTCTGAAATCATTTGATATATTTCAGAAATATTATTGTTTTTAATTGCGGCGACAACAGAAGAATTAACGCTTAGAATTTCCTTAGCTAAAGTTAACTCTTCATATACATTAGGAACCAGTTTTTGTGAAATAATCACCGAGAGTGTATCTGCAAGTCTTAATCTGATTCTTTCTTGTTCTTGAGGAGGGAATTCACCAATAATACGATGAATACTATCAACAGCCGAGCTGGTATGCATTGTAGTAAACACTTTATGGCCACTGTCCGTAACTTCTAAAACCATAGCCATAGTCTCAGGATCTCTCATTTCTCCCACAACAATAATATCCGGGTCTTGTCTTAAAGATTCTCTTGCTCCATCTTTAAAGGAGAGTACATCTTCACCTACTTCTCTATGCCTTATAATACATTTTTCAGATTTATGAATATATTCAATAGGTTTCCCAATTATTATAATATGCCCATTTGAGGTATAATTATTTAGATTTATAATTGAGTCAAGAGTAGAACTTTTACCTGAACCGGTAATTCCTGTCACTAAAATCAAACCTCTTTTTTCATAATTTAGGCTTAATTTTCTCATAATAGGCTCAGAAAGCCCTAAAGCTTCTATTGATAAAACTTTTTGATTGATTCTTCTAAATGAGCCTGACAATGTGTTATTTTCGTAATAAACATCACTCCTAAATCTTGCCTGAGCTCCTGTATCATCTAAAGGAAATCCTACAGAAAAATCTATATTTTTATTTTTTAAAAGTTCGACTTTTTGCTCATCGGTTAATAGACTTAATAACATAAAAGAAGTTTCGTCATAACTTAATTGCCCGAATTCATCAACAGGATTCTTTATACCAAAAATTCTAAACCAGATTTTATTATTAGAGCCGGTTCCCCCAATTTCCATATCGGAAGCACCAAACTCATACATCTTTAAAAGATATTCTTTAACTTTAAAATAGGCTTCCTTTTTCCATTCTTGATTCATTGTAAGCAATTTATTCATTGCTTGGAATCTACCGGTACCAGTCAAATATTCAGGCAAAGAAATCCTAATTTCACTTGCAAAACTTAAAGCCATTAACTAATTACCTACTTGTTTAATCGTTATTTGTCACTAATTTTAACATTACAATACGCTGTATAGATTTTCTCCATTTAAGAGATAGACTGCTTGAAATATTTATAATAAACCTTTTTAAAAGTTTTTCACCTTTAAAACTAAAGAAATCTAATATTCTTTTACGTTCAAAAAATCTTATTGTCACAGGAGATTCTGCTCTTAAACTGACGGGAATAGTTCCTGCGAGGATAATACTCTCTTCGCCCCAACTATCAAATTTTTTCAGATAATCAAAATTACTATTGCTCATCCAAGCTGATACTTCACCGCTATCAATTATCATAATTGAACCATTTTTATTTTCAGAAAGTTGTATAGTTTCACCAATTTGAAAAGTAACAACTTTACCTAAAGCATAAAACTCTGCTTTTTCTTCTGCAGTAAATCCATGCAAAATAATAGGTTCTAAAGGATCAATTGAAAGACTTCCCGTATCAATTGTTTTTTGTAGTGGACCGTATAATTCTTCTGAATAATCCAAGGCCTTTTCAACTATTTCAAAGAGTTCTTTCGCTTTAACAGGCTTTGATATATATTGAAATGCTCCAGCCTGTATAGCATTTACAGCTCCTTCTATACTTGAAAAACCGGTTAATACGATTACAACGGCTAAGGGCTGTATCTTTTTTATTTCTTTAAGTAAAGTCATCCCATCCATACGAGGCATAGACATATCAATGATAAAAAGATCAAAGCTTTCATTTGCCATTTTTGATAAAGCATCTTCACCGTCACAAGCTGTTAAAATCCGATAGCCTTTAGTTTCTAATAAGTCACTTATAAGTTCTCGAATATCTTGCTCATCATCAACAACTAAAATATTTTTTTTCATGTATCTCAGTCCTTATTTTTCCTATTCCAATTGTAATTTTCCCCTTGTTGAGTAAAATATGAAGTTAATGCTTTTTTTGTCAATAAGAATTTTCTTTTTTTTGTTTTCATAACTTATACAACAAGTGTCACTTACTTTTTAAACTATTTTTAATCAAAACAATTTCAAAAATTTCATCTACGTGCTTAATAAATTTTGCATCTATACCTTGTCTAATATCTTCAGGTATTTCTTCATAGCTATCTTGATTTTCAAAAGGCAATAACACTATTTTAATACCTGCTCTTTTAGCTGCAAGAACTTTTTCTCTTACACCTCCAATAGGCAAAACTTTTCCATAAAGTGTTATTTCTCCGGTCATAGCAATATCATGTCTAACTTTCTGATTAGTTAAAAGAGACACAATTGAAGTAGTTAATGTTACTCCTGCAGATGGACCGTCTTTAGGTATTGCCCCGGCAGGTAAATGTATATGTAAGTCATTTTTCTCAAAAATTTCAAAGTCAAGGTTATACTTTTCAGCATTTGATTTTAGATAACTTAAAGCTATTTTTGCAGATTCTTGCATTACCTCGCCTAATAATCCTGTTAAAATAAGCTTACCCTTCCCGGTCATTTTGCTTGTTTCACAAAATAAAATCTCTCCGCCAAATACTGTCCAAGCTAAGCCTGTAACTATTCCGACTTCAGGCTCTCTACCTGACAATTCCTGAGAAAACTTTCTTCTTCCAAGAAAATCTTTAATGTTTTTATCAGTTATTACGTTTTTCTTAAAATCTCCCTCAGCAACTTTACGAGCAATCTTCCTCATTATTTTTGCTATTTCACGTTGTAAAGTTCTTACGCCGGCTTCTCTGACATAAAATCTTATAATTTCTTTTAATGCAGAAGTCATAATTTGGGCATATTTACCACTAATTCCATTATTTTCAAGTTCTTTTGGTACAAGATATTTCCTTGCAATTTGGATTTTTTCTTCTTCAATATAACTTGAAAAATCAATGATTTCCATCCTATCTCTTAAAGCTGGCGGAATAGTATCTAATGAATTAGATGTTGTAATAAAAAATACCTCTGATAAATCAAACGGTAGATTTATATAATTATCCATAAAAGAATTATTTTGTTCGGGATCTAAAACTTCTAATAAAGCACTTGAAGGATCTCCTCTGAAATCTTTCCCTACTTTATCTATTTCATCAAGCATAAAAACAGGATTTGCAGTACCACATCTTTTGATTTCGGTAATTATTTTACCGGGCATAGCACCAATGTAAGTCCTTCTATGTCCACGAATTTCAGCTTCATCGTGAATACCTCCAAGAGATATTCTTATAAATTTTCTATTCATTGCTCGGGCTATAGATTTACCCATAGAAGTTTTACCTACCCCCGGAGGACCCGTAAAACATAAAATCGGTCCCTTTAATTTATCTTTAAGCTTCTTTACTGCAATAAATTCAATAATTCTTTCTTTAACCTTTTCCAATCCATAATGGTCATGAGATAAAATTGATTCTATCTTATGCAAATCAAGTCTATCCTCGCTTAAAATTCGCCAAGGTATATTTAATAACCAGTCGAGATAATTTCTTATTAATGAATATTCACTTGAAGCCGGTGACATCATTGAAATCTTATTTAATTCTTCTTTAGCTGCTTCATATACATAATCAGGTAAATCAGCTGAAGTTATCTTCTTAAGCCAATTTTGAATTTCTTGATCTACTTCATTTGTTTCACCAAGCTCTTTTTTGATTGCTTCTAATTGTTCTTTTAAGTAATATTTTTTCTGGTCTTCGTCAATTTCCAATTGAATATTATCTCTAATGGTACTTTCTAATTGCATCTGTTTAATTAATTCCGCAAGATGCTTATTAAGTTTTTCATAGCGTAAATTTATATCTAAAGTCTCTAATAAATCTTGCTTAACCTCTGTACTAAAAGGAAGATTTCCTGAAACTATATCAGCTACTCTACTATGTTGTTTGATACTTTTTAGACCAAAAATCAATTCTTTATTAAACTCTGAACTCTCTGAAATAACCTTCTCTAAAAGCTCAGTAGTGATTTTCCTAACAGCTCTTAAATGCGGTGTATCATCACTAATTTCAGGTATTTCTTCAATTTCAACCATCATATACGGATGATGCTGTGTTATTTTTTCTATCTTTATTCGCGAAACACCTTGCAATAATAAACTAACTGATCCATCTTGATTTCTTAACATTCTTACGATTGAAACCGCAGTACCATATTCATGAATGTCAACTTCTCCATCTTTTTTAACATCTTTTGATAAAAAGAAACCTAATAATTTATCGTTAGATAATGAATACTCGATAACTTTCTTTAAAGATTCATCTGCTATTATCAAAGGAATCATTAGGTATGGATACATCACGACATTATTTATATGTATCACAGGCAAGACTCTAGGAACACGATTATTCTGTTCTTCCATATCAACTCCTTTTTTAATCTTTTATATTAATATACTATACTTCTCAAGATATGTCAACTTTTTTTAAAAAAGTCAAGATATTCTCTAAACAGAAAATGTCAATCTCAAAAATTTAAAAATAGCTGTTAAGTAATTATATCGTAAAACAACCTTGCTTATATCATAGTTTATTGTGTATCCATCTTTACTGTATCTTAATAAGTTTATTGTGTGAGCATCCTTGCTTGCACTAAAAATACATTACCATTAAAAATATAAACTAATAACCCTCCTTCAAACTTAAAAACTTATAAAATAATGTTTGATGTTATTTATTAGCCTTGTCTATCTTAATTTTAACAAATCACAAATCACAGATGAACCATAATTTACTTAATAATTTAAAATAAAAATATCAAATAAAAACAAAGTATAAAACTTATTTTATTTATACTTTTATTGATTATTGTAAATAAAAATCGCAATAAAAGCTTAAATCACTAAATATCAATTACTTAGTTATTTATGAATTTGGCAAACATAATAAGAAACCTACAGGTGACCTACAGGAAGAAGCGCTTCCTGTAGGTCACCTGTATCTATGCTATATATCTCAGGTAGTTAGGTATAAAAAAACTCTACAATGGTAACTTTATAAAATAAAAATAAACTTCAAGTAAGATGCTTTTTATTAATAGATGTTAATTTATACTTATAAATATACTTTATATCATTAAAATCTAATGCATATTTATATTAGAGCATCCTTATTTACATTTATAATACCTTAAAATCTTAGCAACGTTTTTCATAGACTGTTTAAAAACTACTGTTGTGCGAGCATCCTTGCTTGCATTCAAAATTTTAAGTAATAGGTATTCAATATTTTATGAAACTACAAACTGGAAGCTTGTAGAACATTTTTGACATTTTTGCACAGACTCTAATGTATGAAGCTACGATTTTAGTATCAAAAAGCCCCCATTTTGCGAGCAACACCCCGATTATTTTCATAACTTAATGGCATTGATCTCGATCATCTTAATCGAGTTATAATAATCGAGCTGGAAGCTCGATGTACGGTTTCTCGAACCGGAAGCTTATTGAACAATATTTAGTATTACTCAACAGTCTTTAGTAATTAACAAATTTCTCAATATAATCGCATATTACCATTCTAATTAACAATTCATTAGTCTAAAAATCTATTTTTATCTTAGGCATAATAATCAACATTTTGTCCTGTAGTAGAAGTATCAACTAATTTGCTATAATCTTGAGTTTCTTCTTCTTGTTCGGGAGGGAAAAATATTTTATCGGAGATATAGACTCCTTTTTCAATTTTTGAATAAGATATTTTTTGTTTACTACCTGTATCTAAGAATGAAATATCTTTAGTAAAAGCCATTTTTATATTTCCAACATCTCGATAATCAGAAAAATCAGTTTGTGTAATTTCATTGTCTTTATAATTTATCTCACGTTTCAGCAAGAAATTATCAGCATCATAATAATGCTTATATACTTCGTTTGTTTTTCTATTATTTATAACTACTTCATAACACAAGGTTCCATCAACACTAATTTTCCGTGTGGCTTTACTGGTAAATAATTTATCTTTGGGATCGGTATATTTATAATCTTTATACATTTCTCTGACAACACGTTCTGAAGAATTATAATCTTCAACAGTTGAAAGTTTTTCTTCCTGAAAGGCCCATTGTCTATATCCGTCATCTCCTGAGCGGTATAACACTTTAAAATTACTTGAAATTTTTCTAAGATTTTTTGAAGGTCTAATTTCATATTCTTCTAATTCAAAGGTATAGTCGTTTAATTCAATTTCTCCTTTATAATGATAATTTGTATCATATCTGACTTGTTTTTCACCTCCAAGGGCTTCAAAATTTAATTTAAAGATAGCATAAGGATCAATTTTCCCTGCTGAAGTCATTGGATTAAGTTGTTGCACGCTGTCAATTGATGATACACTTGACATCCTTGTCTCCTTATCATTATATTAATATATTAATCGGGTGCTATAAGTTATTCTTGAATTTTTTCTTTAAAAATAAAAAAAATAATGAATAAATATTGACAATAATGTGTATCTATAATTAAATGTTAAAAGAAATTATTGATATTATTCAGATTGTATAGAAAGGGGTTGCTCTAATGCATAACATAAGAGAAGTCGTAAAAAATGTAGAATTCTTTGCTAGTCTGTCTCCCGAAGAAATTGACTCTATCATAGATAAATTTCAAGAAGTTCAATTCAAAAAGGACGAGATTATATTTGAAGAATTTACTATAGGAGATATTTTTTACATCATTCTCGAAGGTGAAGTTGTCATATATAAACATTTAACAGACACTGTTGAAAGCAAATACGCTGAATTAGATGCCCTCAAGCCTTACAGTTATTTTGGAGAAATGTCACTTGTCGATGAATTCCCTCGTTCTGCATCTGCTAAAACTTCAAAAGACTCTAAACTTCTTGCCTTAAAAAAAGATGATTTTGTAGTCATCTGTATGAAACATCCAAAGGTAATCTTTAACCTTATCAAAACTGTTTCTTCTCGACTAAGAAATACTAATCAAAAGTTTGTCGAAATAATTGATAAACTCATTAAAGAAAGCCGTATGGCTGCAATTGGAACTGCTGCAAGCAAAATAGTTCACGACATTAAAACCCCTCTTACAATAATTATTTTAACTGCTGAATTAATTGCATCCATTCACGAAGAATCTGAAAAATTTACAGATAAAATAATCAAACAAGCAACCAATTTAGACGAACTCGTACGAGAAATACTTGACTATGCTCGCGGTGAACAAAGCTCATTATCTATCCAAAAATGTAAACCTAAAGCCATATTTGAAGATATCAGATCGTCTGTTGAGCCTATAGCTGAGCTCAAACATATAGAAATTATTATTGAAAATTCAGTTGATGATGAAGTCTATGTTGATAATAACAAAATTAAACGAACAATTATCAACTTAGTAAAAAATGCCATTGAAGCAATTCCTGACAACGAGAAAATATATATCTCTTCTGAAGCAAAAAATAAAAAATGGCATATTACTGTTAGAGACACAGGTGAAGGAATACCCAATGATCTCATAAACAACATATTTGAACCATTCGTAACAAAAGGTAAAAAAAGTGGAACCGGTCTCGGACTGGCAATCTGTAAAAAAATAATAGAAGATCATAACGGAAATTTAACTGTCGAAAACCATCCCAATGGTGGAGCTTGTTTCAAGATAGAGCTACCAATTAAAAGTTAAAAAAAAGTACTTGCCAAATTTTAAGGGATTTGTTTTTTTGGTTTTCAAGATTTAAAAAGGAAGGTGTAGCATGTCAAGAATATGTGATATATGCGGAAAAGGACCTCTTAACGGAAACTTAAGAAGTCATGCTATGAACGCTACAAAGCGTAAATACTATCCCAATCTTCAAAAGATTAAAGCAGAAATAAATGGAGATATTAAAACTATTAAAATTTGTACATCCTGCTTAAAAAGTAACAAAGTAAAAAAAATTGTATAATTTTTTATAATGCAGATTTACGAATTTTAGTAAATCTGCATTTTTTTATTTTATTAGGAGTAATTTATGGATTTAAAAATACTCGTAGAATCATTAACTATCCCGGAAGAATACAATATTATTTTTGGACAAGCTCATTTTATCAAAACTATTGAAGATCTATATGAAGCTGTTGTAAACTGTATGCCGGGAATTCAATTTGGTCTTGCATTTAACGAAGCATCCGGTCCATGCCTTATCAGAAAAGATGGCACAGATAGCGAAATTATCGATTTAGCAGTACAAAACATTAAAAAAATTGGTGCCGGTCATACCTTTCTTATCGTCTTAAAAAATGCATTTCCTATTAATGTCTTACCTGCAATCAAAGATTGTAGAGAAGTAGTTAATATCTTTTGTGCTACGGCAAATCCTGTACAAGTCATTCTCGCAGAAACTGATCAAGGAAGAGGAGTTCTCGGTGTAATCGACGGTTTCTCTCCCAAAGGAATTGAACTTGATACTGACATTTCAACAAGAAAAAAATTTTTAGTGGATATAGGATACAAAAGATAAACAACATAAACATACACTATTTAATCGGGATATACTTATTTATAGTATATCCCTTTTAACTTATTCAAAGGAACTATTTTGTACGAATACATAAAAACAAATAAATATTTTGCTCAAGTTACCGGCTCACTAGAAAAATACGCAATTGAAGAAATTAAAAATATTGGTGCTGAAGTATTAAATGAAGTACCTCGCGGTATTAGATTTCAATGTAACCAAGAAACCCTCTACCGCTTACTTTATACATCAAGAATTATTCAAAGAATCCTTGCTCCTTTACTAAGTTTACAGTGCCACAGTGAAAAATACCTTTATAACCAAGCCTATTCAAACATAGAATGGACTAATCTGTTTTCATTGAACGATACCTTTAGTATAATCACAAACGTCAGTAACAGTCATATAAAGCATTCTCTTTACGCAGGACAAATTCTCAAAGATGCTATCTGTGATCAATTCAGAGATAAATATGGTTCTCGACCAAACTTCACAACCAAAAACGGTGATATAGTATTCAACCTCCATATTAACAAAAATTGGGCTACGATATCTTTAGATATTTCCGGAACAAGTATGCATAAACGCGGATATAGAACTCAAGCAAATACCGCACCTATGCAAGAAACTCTCGCTGCTACTATCATACAACTTTCAAATTGGACCGGACAAAAAAGACTTATCGACCCAATGTGTGGTTCCGGAACTTTGTTATGCGAGGGCCTTATGAAATATTGCAATATTCCTGCAGGATATCTAAGATCAAACAGTGCTCTTGCTTTTTTACCTGATTTCAATTTAAAAATATGGGAAACAGTCAAACAAACTGAAAATAACAAAATAATAGAACTCCCCGATAATCTTATTTATGGATCGGATATAAACGAGGATTGTATAGAGATAACAAAAAATAATCTATCTAATCTTCCTTATGGAAATCAAGTACAACTTAAAATATCACGTTTTCAAGATTTGAAGGAACAAAACAATTCTATCATAGTTACAAATCCTCCCTATGGACTAAGAATAGGTAAAACAGAAAATATCAATAAAACATATAATGATTTAGGTGATTTTTTAAAACAGAAATGCAAACAAAGTGAAGCTTATATTCTTTGCGGAAAAGCAGAACTTGTTCCTGAACTCAGACTAAGAGCTTCATGGAAAAAGACACTTAAAAATGCTGATATTGAAACAAAATTAGCCAAGATAATAATCAGATAATTAAATAAACAAATAAAACTTCAAAATAGCAACCCTTACGAAACTTTTTGATTAATATTCTTAATCGTACAACATAGATATTTAATAGCTTTATAAAAAAACAAGCAACCTGTATTAAAAACAGGTTGCTTTATTATATAAATAACTATTATTTATTTAAATCTTCAGTAGTAATATTATCTTTGACATCAGTAGCTACTTGATCAGCTTCTACAAGCTCAATGATAGCCATAGGAGCACAATCCCCTCTACGAAGTCTTGTTTTTAATACTCTGGTATATCCACCGGGACGATTTACATATCTTGGAGCAATTTCATCAAAAACAGTTTTAACAAGTTGGTGATTATGCAATATGGAAAAAGCTAATCTTCTATGATGAAGAGTGCCTTTTTTACCCCAAGTAAGAACTCTCTCTGTTAAGCTTCTCATTTCTTTTGCTTTAGCAACAGTAGTTTCGATACGACCGTGAGTAAGTAATGAAATGACAAGGTTTTTTAACATTGCTTTACGATGATCTGCTTCACGCCCGAACTTTCTGCCATGTATTCTATGTCTCATAATAATCAGCCTTTCTTTTTGATATTGGTTCGGTCCTTCGCATCAGCGACTTTTTTCAAAATACCTTCAACGTCCATTCCAAGCTGTAAATCATATTTAGCAAGCAAAGCTTTAATTTCGTCTAAGGATTTTTTACCGAAATTTCTATATTTAAGCATTTCAGATTCATTTTTACTTACAAGTTCTCCGATAGTTTCAATCTCAGCAACTGCAAGACAATTAGCTGAACGAACTGTAAGCTCAAGATCTTTAACGTTCATATGTAATAATTTTTCAAGTCGTTCAAGTTCCGGATCCATAGCGACTTCTTCGACATAATCCGGCTCTTCTTCAAAGAAAACCATATGAGCATATAAGTCACGTAATAATTTTGCAGCAAGATATACAGCATTACGTGGTTCAATAGCTCCATTAGTAGTAATATCCATAATCAATTTATCATAATCAGTTCGTTCACCAACTCTTTGATTAGAAGTTATAAAATTACAATTAATAATTGGTGAATAAATAGAATCAACCGGGATTACACCAACAGGTTTATCTTCAATAATTTGCTTATCAGCAGGGATATATCCTCTACCTACTCCAACCCAGATTTCAATATTAATGTCTGTATCTTCAACAACATTAAACAATACTAAATCTTTATTAATAACTTTAACATCAGAAGTTTCTTCAATTTCTTCGGCAGTCACCGGGCCTGTACCTTGATGATTAAGTGTTAATTTAACTTCATTTAAAGTATCAGAAATAAAGACAACTTTTTTCAAATTAAGAATAAAATCTGTGAAATCAGTATCGGTTCCGGGAATAGGAGTAAATTCATGATGCAACCCTTCAATTCTGACAAATCGTGCAGCAGCTCCTTGAATAGAAGAAAGTAAAATCCTTCTTAAAGTATTACCGATTGTCGTAGCATATCCAGGCTCAAGGGGTCCGATTTCGCATTTACCATAGAAGAGTGAATACGATTCCTTATCAAATTCAACCTTATTGGGCAGTTGAATGGGTTCTAAAAGCATCATAATATAAACTCCAATTATTTTGAATAGTACTCAACAATGAGGTTATCATTAATGTCAAGTCCTATTTCTTCACGTTTTGGTACATAAAGGAATTCACCTTTAAAACTATTTTTATCAACAGAAATCCATTCAAAACGATTTGTATCACTAATAGATTCTAAGGATTCCCGGATTAAAACATTTGATCTTGAAGATTCTTTAACTTCAATTTGCATAGTTGGTTTTACTAGAAATGAAGGTACATTAACCTTTCTACCATTCACAAGAATATGTCCATGTCTAACTATCTGACGAGCAGCAGCTCTTGAAGCTGCAAAACCCATACGATAAACAACATTGTCCAATCTTCTTTCAAGTAATTCAACAAGGTTAGAACCTGTCACACCAACTTTTTTATCAGCAGCTGCAAAATAATTTCTAAATTGTCTTTCTAATACGCCATAAATACGGCGAGCTTTTTGTTTTTCACGTAAATGTATAGCATAATCTGTTACTTTTTTTCTTGATGTCGGACCGTGTTGACCCGGTGCAAATTTTCTTTTTTCAAAAGAACATTTAGAAGAAACACAACGTTCTCCTTTTAAGAAAAGTTTCACACCCTCACGGCGACATAATTTACATTTTGGTCCTGTATATCTAGCCATTATTATTAGCCTCCATTAGATTCTTCTCTGTTTTGGTGGGCGACATCCGTTGTGAGGAATCGGTGTAGCATCACGTATCATTGTTACTTGTAAACCTGCTGCATTGATAGCACGAATAGCGGATTCTCTTCCTCCACCAGGGCCTTTAATAACAACACGGACTTTTTTAAGTCCCATATCAAGAGCAGTTTTAGCTACTTCTTCAGCCGCTATCTGTGCAGCATAAGGAGTGCTTTTACGTGAACCTTTATTTCCAATCTTTCCACCGGATGACCAAGTTAATACGTTACCAGCGAGATCTGTTAAAGATACTATTGTATTATTAAAACTTGAATGTACAGTTGCAATACCTTCATCAATGGAAAGTCTAACTTTTTTCTTACGTGTTTTTGTTGCTTTTGCTTTAGCCATTATGACCTCCCTTGATTATTTCTTTGCCTTTTTAATTGCGCCAGGACGCGGACCTTTTCTGGTTCTGGCATTGGTATGAGTTCTTTGTCCACGGACAGGTAAACCTCTTTTATGTCTTAAACCTCTATAACATCCAATTTCCATTAATCTTTTAATATTCATAGAAACTTGTGTTCTAAGAGCACCTTCAACAATATATTCATTTTGAATAATATCACGTAATATTTTTTCTTGATCTTGATTTAGGTCTTTAACGCGAATATCTTCATTAATGTTCGCTTTTGACAATATTTTTTGAGATGTTGTTAATCCAATACCAAAAATATAGGTTAAACCAATAACCACTCTTTTGTTTTTTGGTAATTCAATTCCTGCTATATGTGCCAAGTGACATCCTCCTTTTTAAAATCAGCCCTGTCTTTGTTTATGTTTTGGATTAGACGGGCATATGACGCGGACTATGCCGTTGCGTCTGATAATTCTACAATCTTTACAAATTGTTTTTACTGATGATCTTACTTTCATGCTAATCTCCTAATAAAATATGTTAAAACACTGTAATAATAATTGAGATGATTCACAAAATCTTATTATTTATAACGATAAGTTATTCTGCCGCGGTTTAAGTCATACGGGGACAACTCAATCTTTACCTTATCGCCCGGCAAAATTCTGATGAAATTCATTCTCATTTTACCTGAACTATGAGCTAAGATTTCGTGGCCGTTTTCAAGCTGAACTCGAAATGTAGTATTCGGTAAAGCTTCCTTAACGACACCTTCTACCTCAATAACACCTGCTTTTGACATATTTACCTTTCTTTAAATAAGAGTTAATATTTCCGGATTAGAATCTGTTATTAAAATGGTATGTTCAAAATGTGCTGAATTTTTACCGTTAGCAGTAAAATATTCCCACTCTTTTGCTTTCACTTTTGAAGTTCCGATACTTACCATTGGCTCAAGAGCTAATGTCATATTTTTTTTAATTTTATGACCGATAGCTTTAATCCCTTCATTAGGTATCATCGGCTCTTCATGTAACTGCTTGCCAACACCGTGCCCGGTTAATTGTTCAGCTACATAATAACCATTCTCCACTATATATTCACCTATAGCATTAGAGATATCTCCAATGCTGTTGCCAATTTTTGCGAAGTAGATTCCTTTGTCAAGTGCTTCTTTAGTAATTTTTAATAAATCTTCATTTTCTTTGGAAATTTTACCTACTCCGCAGGTAACAGCCGCATCTCCAAAGTAATTATCAAGCTCTACTCCGACATCGATACTTATGATATCTCCTTCATTCAAAACTTTTTGAGAGGAGGGAATACCATGAACTATACAACTATTGACAGATGTACACAATCCACTTGGAAAAGGTGGAAGACCGGACACAGTATAATCTTTAAATGCCGGTCTTCCGTTTTTAGAATATATATAATCTTCTGCGATAAGGTTAAGCTCATAAGTACTAACTCCCGGTTTAATGTTTTTTTGAACTAATTCAAGAACACCGGCTACCACCTTACAAGCTTTTTTAATCTTATCGATTTCTCGATTACTTTTGATATATATCATTTTATCTTGAGCGTCCTCTAAGCTTACCTTTTTTCATAAAACCATCATAATGTCGCATAACAAGATGAGATTCTATTTGTTGAAGTGTTTCCAGAGCAACACCAACGATAATGATTAAACCTGTTCCTCCAAAATAAAATGGGATTTGAGTCCATTTCATCATAAATTCAGGTATTACCGCTACTATAGCAAAAAATATAGCACCCGGTAAAGTAATTCTTGTCAATATATTATTAATATATTTAGCTGTACTTTTACCAGGTTGAGTTCCGTGAACAAAACCGCCATACTTTTTCATATTTTCAGCCATTTCTACAGGATTCATTACAATTGCTGTATAGAAATAAGCAAAAAATACAATCATTCCCATATATAAAACTGTATATACGAATTCACCCGGAGAAAACATTTTAAGAATTGTATCGTAAAATGGAGATTCAGGGAAAAATGTTGCAATAGTTCTCGGCATCATAATCACAGATTGAGCAAAAATAATCGGAATTACACCGGCAGTATTAACCTTTAATGGGATATAAGTACTTTGTCCACCGTAAGTTTTTCTTCCAATCACTCTTTTGGGATATTGAACATTAATTTTTCTGGTTGCTTCAGTTACAAGTATAACTGCAGCTGTAACGCCAATCATTATAGCAAGAATAATCAAACCGGTTATAATTCCCATATTTCCGGATCTAATCATTCCAAACATATTTAAGAAACCTGCCGGATATCTTGCAATAATCCCGGCAAAAATTATTAATGATACACCATTACCAATACCATGTTCAGTAATCTGTTCGCCTATCCATAAAATTATCATTGTACCTGTAATCATTGAAATTACAGTTGTAAAAGTAAATACAGCCGGATTCATTGATACAACGCCTTCGGTATGTTGTAAAAAAATAGCCATACCTATTGCATTAAAAATACCAATAAACACAGTACCGTACCGAGTAATTTGATTAATTTTTTTCTGACCTTCTGCGCCTTCTTTTCTTAATTTCTCAAAATAAGGTATAATACTACCTAATAATTGAATCACAATAGATGCTGTAATATAAGGCATAATACCTAAAGCAAACACAGAAGCACGTTCAAAATTACCACCAACAAAAAGGTCAAATAATCCAAAAAGAGTATTTCCCCCCTCATTAGCTTGAGCAAAGAATGCCTTCAAAGCTTCAGTATTTACACCCGGTGTAGGGATAAAAGAGCCTAATCTATATAAAATAAGAAATAATGAAGTAAAGAGAATTTTTCTCTTCAAGTCAGGGATTTTAAACATATTTATTATAGTTTGTAACAAGTTACACTACCTCCGCTTTACCACCGTTTTTTTCAATAATTTCTTTTGCTGTCTGAGAAAAGGCATTAGCTTTAATTTCTAATTTTTTAGAAAATTCTTGAGCACCATCAGCTAATATTTTTACAGGCATATTTTTATAACGACCTTGACTTCTAATAATGGCTTTTTCTTCCATTATATTAATATCAATAGTTTCCATATCGAGTTCTAATAACTGATAAAGATTTACTATACGATATTCTTTTCGGAATATATTTGTAAACCCTCTCTTAGGTAAACGTCTTTGGATTGGCATTTGACCGCCTTCAAAGTAACGAGGTGTTTTACCACCACTACGAGCTTTATGACCTTTATGGCCTTTTCCGGCTTGATGACCTTGACCTGTACCTTGACCTTTACCGAGGCGTTTTTTATTTTTCTTTATTCCTTCTGGTCTTTCCATTTGATGAAGCATTTTTACTCCTTAAACTTTTTGAAATTTGGTAGATGATTTTCTTGATGAAAACCATCTACTTAAATATTTATTCATTTACTTCTGTTACTTCAAGAAGATGACGTACTTTATAAATCATCCCTCTAATAACCGGATTATCATCATGAATCTTAGAGTGATTTAACTTATGAAGCCCTAAAGCTTTTACCACTCTTTTTTGTACTTCTTGACGCTTGATTGTAGAACGCACTAACTTAACACTGAGTTTCATTTTTCCTCCGTTCCACTTAATTCTTCAAACTTTTTGTTACGAAGCTTAGCAACTTGAGAGAGAGTTCTAAGTTCAGTCATTGCAACCACAGTTGCCTTAACTAAATTACATGGAGTATTAGAACCCATAGATTTTGCAAGTATATTTTTATAACCTGCAGCTTCAAAGATTGCACGTGCAGTACCACCGGCAATAAGTCCTGTACCTTCAGAAGCAGGCTTTACAAGAATTTTACTTGCACCATATTTAGCATTAACTTCATGAGGGATAGTACCTCTTACAACAGGAACTCTAAATGCACTTTTTATAGCTTTATCTTTTGCTTTTCTAATTGCATCAGTTATCTCATTTGCTTTACCGCTTCCGACTCCTACTACACCTTGTTGATTTCCAACAACAACTATAGCGTTAAAACTGAAATTACGACCACCTTTAACTACTTTAGCTACTCTGTTGGTATCAATAATTTTTTCGTAGGTTACTTCGTCCGGGTTTAATTTTACTCTATTCAAGGTAGTCCTCCTATTAGAATTTCAATCCGCCTTCACGAGCGCCATCAGCAAGAGCTTTAATACGTCCGTGATACTTAAAACCGGCACGATCAAAACATACAGTTGAGATTCCGGCTTCTTGAGCTTTTTTTGCAAGGGTTAAACCAACTTCGCGACTTTTTTCAGCTTTTGTTTTTCCTGAGAAAGTAACGTTTTTTGCTTTAGTTGACATTGATACTATTGTTTTGCCCAAATCATCATCAATAATTTGTGCGTATATATGATTTAAGCTACGAAATACAACGAGTCTTGGTCTTTCAGAACAACCTCTAAGTCTTTTTCTAATAGCCATAACTCTTCGTTCGCGAGCTTGTTTTTTCAGGTATGTAATTGATTTTTTCATTTTCACTCCTGTGTTTATTTAGAACCGGATTTTCCGGCTTTAATACGAACGAATTCGTTCTCGTAACGGATACCTTTGCCTTTGTAGTTTTCAGGAGGTCTAACCTTTCTGACTTCAGCAGCAAATTTACCAACATCTTCTTTATGGAAACCTTTAATACGAATAATAGACTGAATACCTAATTTTCCGCCTTTTCCACGCGGAACAGCTTCTGCAGATACTTCAATATTCTTAGGTACTTCAAGAAGTACATCATGTGAATATCCAACAGAAAGTTTTAACCAAGGGCCAATTCTTTCTGAGCTATAGCCTGTTCCAATAATATTTAAAACTTTTTCATAACCTTCGGATACACCGGTAACCATATTTTGAATAAGAGCTCTGGTTAAGCCATGTAAAGCTCTAACTTTACTCTCATCATTTTCTCTGGTTACTATAATGTGATTATCTTCAAGATCAACATTTATTTTATCGCATAAACTATAATCAAGCACGCCTTTTGAGCCTTTAACGATAATTTTTCTATCTTTTTGTTCAATAGTAACTCCGCCAGGAATCACAATATGTTTTTTACCAATTCTAGACATTATCCCTCCTACCAGATCTTACAAACAAATTCGCCACCAATGTTATTTTTACGGGCTTCTCTGTCTGTCATAACACCCTGGCTGGTTGAGATAATTGCATTACCTGTATTATTGAAAATAGACGGCATATTCGCAGCTTTAACATATACACGGCGGCCTGGTTTACTGACTCTGTCGAGCCCTCTTACAACTGGTTTTCCGTCATAAGTATAACGGAGATTAACTACAATCATTTTTCTGTACAATTTTTTTTCCGGATCACGCTCAATAATATCAAAATTATTGATGTAGTTTTCGGTAGCAAAGAGTTTCATGACAGATTCAATCAAGCCACAATGATTAATGCGAACTTGCTTATGTCCGGCACGATATGCATTTCTGATTTTTGTTAACGCATCAGCTATCGGATCACTAACACTCATTTTAATTCCTCCAATTTATTTACCAGCTAGCTCTGGTTACTCCCGGTATTTCACCATTTGAAGCCAATTTTCTAAAACAAAGACGACAAATGCCGAAATCTCTTATATACGCTCTAGATCTGCCACAAATTTGACAGCGACTATATGCTCTAACCTGAAATTTAGGTTTTCTACTAGCTTTAATTATCCATGATTTTTTAGCCAAGGTAAGACTCCTTTAGTTTTTCTTCTCTTTTTTTACAAAAGGTATTCCTAAAAGGCGAAGAAGTTCTCTTGCTTCATCGTCATTATTAGCTGTTGTTACGAAAGTTATATTCATACCTCTTATGGTATCAATTTTATCATAATCTATTTCCGGAAAAACTGTTTGTTCTTTAATACCAATAGAGTAATTACCTCTACCGTCAAATGAATTTATTGGTAAACCTTTAAAATCTCTGATACGTGGTATTACGATAGAAATTAATCTATCTAAGAATTCATACATAATTTCATCTCTAAGAGTAACCTTACAACCAATTGCAACACCTTCTCTTAATTTAAAATTAGAAATAGATTTTTTTGCTGTAGTAATTAAAGGTTTACGACCGGTAATTTGGGTTAAATCCTTTACTGCGTTATCAAGAAGAGCTTTATTTTGAGTAGCTCCGCCAACACCCATACTCACAACAATCTTAGTTAATTTAGGTACTTGATGAACATTACCATATTCAAAAGCTTTTTGTAAAGCTGGTAATAATTCTTTACGGTATTTTTCTTTTAAACGGTTCATTGCTTACTCCTTTAGTTTAACTCATCGCCTGTTTTTTTGCAAACACGAACTCTTTTGTCGCCTACAACTTTAATTACCGGCTTAGTTACTTCATTAATTTTAGAATTAAACAACATTACATTAGAAACATGTATAGGTGCTTCTTTTTCAACAATTCCACCTTGTTGGTTTTGTTGATTAGGACGAACATGTTTTTTGATAAAGTTAACTTTTTCAACGATTACTCTTTCGTCTTTAGGAAAAACTTTTAATACTTTTCCTTTAACACCGCGATATTTCCCGGTGATAACGACAACCTCATCGCCTTTACGAATTTTTAATCTATTTTTCATGTTTACTCCTACAATACTTCAGGTGCAAGTGAAATTATTTTTGCAAAGCCATGATCTCTCAATTCTCTTGCAACCGGACCAAAAATACGGGTACCCTTTGGCTCGAAACGATCATCAATAACCACAGCAGCATTATCTTGAAAACGAATATATGAACCATCAGGTCTTCTAAATTCTTTAGCTGTTCGAACAATAACTGCTTTTTCGACATTACCCTTTTTTACTTTACCACCGGGAGTTGCTGCTTTGACTGCTACAACTATAATATCTCCGATGCTTGCATACTTTCTTTTACTACCACCGAGTACTTTGATACACATTGCTTTTCTAGCACCAGAATTATCAGCGATATTAAGAACTGTTTGTACCTGTATCATTACAACGCTCCTTATTTACTCTTCTCGATGATGCGAGTTAAAGCCCATCTTTTTTTACAACTGAGAGGTCTAGATTCTACAATTTCTACGACATCTCCTTCGTTACATTCATTGTTTGGGTCATGAGCCATAAATTTTTTATGTTTACGAACAACTTTTTTATATAAAGGGTGCATAAATTGGCGACCAACTCTCACAACAATGGTTTTATCCATTTTATCACTAACGACTGTACCGACTTTTTTTACTTTTCTTTCTGTTGACATTTACAACCTCTTACTTTATGAGTTCTTTTTTTCTGTTAAGAGAGTATTAATACGAGCTATTACTCTGCGAGTTTCAGTAATTTTACTCTTATTTTCCAGAGCATTACGAGCTTTTTGAAAACGAAGATTAAATAAAGATTCTTTATTATCTTCAAGAGCTCTTTCAAGCTCATCTTTGGTCATTTGACGTAATTCATCTGTTTTCATAGGTCAAGTCCCTCTCTTGCTACAACTTTTGTAGTTATTGGTAATTTGTGGCTTGCAAGACGTAAAGCTTCTTTAACTATCTCTAAAGCAACGCCTTGAATTTCGAACATAATTCTACCCGGTTTAACTACAGCTACCCAATACTCCGGAGCACCTTTACCTTTACCCATACGAGTTTCGGCTGGTTTTTTTGTAATAGGCTTATCTGGAAAGATACGAATCCAAACTCTACCTTGACGCTTCATATGACGGGTTAAAGCGACACGGGCTGCCTCTATTTGACGACTGGTAATCCATCCGTCTTGGGTTGCCATTAAACCGTAGTCTCCGAAATTAACTTCTGAGCCACGATACGCAAGACCGGTTCTACGGCCTTTCATCATTTTTCTATATTTTACTTTTTTAGGTGCTAACATTCAGAACTCCTTAATCTAATATATCACCTTTGTAGATCCATACCTTAATACCGATAATACCGTAAGTAGTATTTGCTTCTACAATAGCATAATCGATATCAGCACGTAAGGTCTGCAATGGTGTACGGCCTTGTTGATAACGTTCAGTACGAGCCATTTCAGCTCCGCCGAGACGACCTGAACATTGAACTTTTATACCAAGAGCACCGTCTTTCATACAATTTCTGATTGCATATTTCATAGCTCTTCTAAAAGGAACACGTTCTTTAAGTTGACGAGCAATTTCTTCCCCGATTAACTGAGAACTTAACCATGTTTTTTTAATTTCATTAATATTAATAAAGACATTAATCGGATTTGGTCTATTTTTGTTGATCATATGAGATAATTCATTTCTTAGCACATCAATAGCTTCACCTTTTCTTCCGATAACTTGTCCGGGACGTGCAGTATGGATTTCAATATTAATTGAGTTAGTTTTTCTTGCTACAGTAACTTTTGAAACCATTGCTGCTTTTAATCTTGATTTTATGTATTTTTTAACCTTTAAGTCTTCATGGAAATTATTTATATATTCTTTTCCGGAAGCGAACCATACTGATTCGTGGTTTTTGTTTACGCCTAAACGAAACGCTACAGGATTAATTTTTTGACCCAAGAGTTCCTCCTATTCCTTTTCAGTAATGCCTATTGTAATATGGCAGGTTCTTCGACGGATGATAGTAGCTCTACCCTGAGCGCGAGGCATAGTTCTTTTCATAATTTGCCCATCGTCAGCCCAAGCTTTTTCAACAATCATTTTATCCATATCTGCTTTTCCGGCTGTTTGAGTTGCATTAGCGATAGCAGAATTAAGAAGTTTTTCTACGTTTTTTGCCATTCTCTTTTTAGAGAAATGAAGTATATTTTGAGCTTCGTAAATACTCTTTCCACGGATCAAATCAAGCACTAAACGTGCTTTACGTGCTGAACCGCGTAAATTTCTGATACGAGCTGTAGCTGCGAGATTATTTTCCATTACAGTCTCCTTACCTATCTACCGACTTTTTTCTTTTTCTCTTTATGTCCACGATATGTACGGGTTGGAGCAAATTCTCCAAGTTTATGCCCTACCATATTTTCTGTAACAAAAATAGGAACAAACTTATGACCGTTATGAACTGAGAATGTGTGACCAATAAAATCGGGTGTAATAGTAGATCTGCGTGACCAAGTTTTAACGACCTGTTTTTTAGAATCTGCATTTAATACATTTACTTTTTTCATTAAATGTTCATCTACAAATGGTCCTTTTTTTATAGAACGAGCCATCTTATCTCCCTATTTACCTTTTTTAGCTTTGATAATATATTTATCTGAATATTTTTTTCTTTTACGAGTTTTGCCACCTTTAGCAGGTTTTCCCCAAGGTGAAACCGGATGACCACCACCGGAGGTTCTTCCTTCACCACCACCCATTGGGTGATCGACAGGGTTCATAACAACACCACGAACTTTAGGTCTTTTACCTAACCAACGATTACGACCTGCTTTTCCTATCCAAATAAGGTTATGTTCTGAGTTACTAACTTGTCCAATAGTAGCATAACATTCTTTACGAATTAAGTGTACATCACCTGAAGGCATTTTTACATGAACATAATTACCTTCTTTAGCTAAAACCTGAGCGAATGATCCGGCAGAACGAGCAAGTTGTCCGCCTCTTCCTTTCATAAACTCAATATTATGAATAGTTGTACCTAATGGTATTTTTTCTAGAGGAAGTGCATTACCGGGGATGATTGGTGCTTCAGGTCCAGACACGAGTATAGTACCTACAGATAAACCTTCCGGAGAGATTATATATCTTTTTTCACCGTCGGAATAATGTAATAAAGCGATACGAGCTGTACGATTAGGGTCATACTCAATACTAGCAACCTTAGCAGGAATTTCAAATTTATTTCTTTTAAAATCGATTATTCTATATGCACGTTTATGTCCACCACCACGTCTACGAGAAGTTATACGTCCCTGATTATTACGGCCTGCTGTTTTCTTTAAAGGAGCAAGCAATGATTTTTCAGGTTTATCAGTAGTAATTTCTGTAAAAGTATAACCTGTACGATAACGCATTGTCGGGGTAATTGGTTTATATTTTTTGATTCCCATTTTTTCTACTCCTGTTTAAATCTCGAAATCAGCAATAGCTTGACCGGCTTTTACAGTTACGATTGCCTTTTTCCAATCAGATTTATAGCCGCTGAAACGACCTAATCTTTTTGGTTTACCATTATATCTGATTGTATTAACACTTTCAACGTCAACGTTGAATATTTTTTCTATTGCTCTTTTAATTTCTATTTTATTAGCATTCATACTTACTTCAAAAGTGTAAGCATTTTTAAGTTCTTTTGCTAAAGAGGTTTTCTCTGAAAAAATCGGAGCTATAATTATTTCTCTAGGATTCTTCATTTTACAAATACCTCCTCAGCTTTTTTGAGAGCGTCAGTTGTTAAAATGAGATATTTACAATTTAATACTTCATAAGCAAATAATCTATCTGCACGATCCATTTTAACATCTTCAATATTTGTGAAAGATTTCACAATATTTAAATTACTGTCATTAATAACAAATAATTTTTTGCCTTTTTCAGGTAAAATCTTATTCATTAAATCCACAGCAATTTTAGTTGATGGTTTATCAAAACTTAAATCATCTATTACATATACACTTTTTGCTTCAGCTTTCATTGTTAAAGCAAGTTTAAGTGCAAGTCTTTTCTTTTGTTTAGGAATTAATGTATACCAATCTTTTGGTTTCGGAGGAAATGCACGTCCACCATTTTTTCTTATTGGTGTACGGTTATTACCAACGCGAGCATTACCAGTTCCTTTTTGACGGAATAATTTACGTGTTGAACCTCTGACTTCGCCACGACTTTTTTTACAAGAGGTGCCTTGTCTTTGGTTTGCACGATACATATTTATTACTTCGTACAACAATGCTTTTGGGTTATTGCAACTAACAGCAAATAAATTTTCAGGAAGCTCGATTGTACCTGTTTTTTCACCCGTAGCAGAGAATTTTATTGCTTCTATCATTGATTTACTCCTGCTTATTTACTAAGAATAACAACACTGTTGATATGACCGGGGATAGCACCCTTAACCATAACAAGGTTATTTTCAGCATCTACTTTTACTATTTGAAGATTTTTGACAGTAGTTCGAGCACTACCAAGGTGACCGGCCATTTTCACACCTTTGAATACGCGTGAAGGTTGAGCACATTGACCGATTGATCCGGGACCTCTAAAAGATTCATGAACACCATGACTTTGCTCAAAACCTGCAAAACCATGTCTTTTCATTCCACCTTGAAATCCTTTACCTTTAGATACACCGATTACTTTAACAATCTCTTTTTCCTGAAAAATTTTAACATCTAATTCATCACCTTGAAAAATCTCTTCACCTTTAGTTACTCGAAATTCTTTTAAGTATCTGAAATTTTTACTTTTATGTTTTTTGAAATGCCCAAGCTGAGGTTTCTTTACTTTACGTTCAGGAATCTCTTCAAAACCTAATTGTATTGACGCATAACCTTCATGATCAACAGTCTTTCTTTGAACCACTGTACAAGGTCCTGCCTTGATAAGTGTTACAGGTATAACTTTCCCGTTTTCGTCAAATACTTGAGTCATCCCAATTTTTTTTCCAATAAGTCCTACCATGTCCGCCTCCTAAACCTTAATTTCCACATGCACACCGGCAGGTAAATTTAACTTTTTTAATGCTGATGTTGTTTGTGGAGTCGGATTGATAATATCAATTACTCTCTTATGTACAAGCATTTGAAATTGATCCTGAGCCTTTTTATTCACGTGAGGAGATCTTAAGATTGTATAAAGAGTTCTCTCTGTAGGTAGAGGAATAGGACCAACTATCTTTGCTCCGGTATTCTTTGTATTTTTAACGATTTCTGCAACAGATTTGTCTAATAAACGAAAATCATATGCTTTCAATCTAATACGAATTTTATTTTCTTTTTCTTGTTTATTCACAGTTATCCTCCGGATTATTCAACTACTTCGCCAACAACGCCGGCACCGATAGTTCTTCCACCTTCACGAATAGCGAAGCGAAGTCCTTGTTCCATAGCGATTGGCTGAATTAATTCCACATTTACTGTGATATTGTCACCGGGCATAA
>JALNXV010000219.1 GCA_023230175.1 Candidatus Cloacimonadota bacterium | reverse complement strand
TATCGGAGTTCCTGCATGGCTGATGATCTGTTCTCTTGGACGCATACCATCAATCATTACTTCGACTGTTGGAGGCAGTGCCATAGGCGAGAAGAAATACTTGTTTGCTGTTGCAGTTTTTGTTGGAACACTGCTTGTCAGCGGCCTTGGAGTGCTGCTGTATAATCGTATCCGCAAGAAGCATGAGAATGATAAATGATTCCGATTCTAAGGTTCGCTGAATATCCTTCGGTACAGATCTTCGCCGTACGCCGTGGGCAAAGGCTCTCCTTTGATTATGCGAAAGGTCCTTCTGCCTGATTCAAGACGCTCTGCTCTGAGAAAGAGGACATCATTATCATCTTTGAATGAGATAGCAAACGAGCAGAGGTGTGTTACCGAGAATACTTCAATCTTGTCCTCTTCAAGGGCTTTTGTGATGCCTCCGATGATTATCGAGCCCTCATGCTCGTTTGTTGATGCAAATGATTCATTGAACAGCACCAGAGACATCGGGCTTAGGTGGTCAAGGATTTCATTCATCCTTGCAAGCTCTTCATCCAGTTTGCCGCTTTTCATCTCAAAGTCTTCTTTCTTCTTGAAATGGGTGAATATGCCCTTACGCACAGGGCAGGAAAACTCCTTGGCACCTGTGAGCATTCCGCATTGCGCCATGAGCTGAGCCTGACCTATGCTGCGAAGAAATGTGGACTTTCCACCTTGGTTGGCTCCCGTGATTATTACCACACGGCAATTTTCGCTTCTCATGTCATTGCCGGCGACGATCGAGGATTTGGCCAGAGAAAGACTTACATCGTAAAGGCCGCTCCATGAACGTGTCGTGATTTCGCAGTTCTGGACCGTTGGAAGACAGCATGGCAGGCCAAAGGATTTCAGAGTGTCGCGAAGATTGATGCATCCAACGTAGAACGCAAGTTCGAGCTTGAGCATCGCAAAGAAAGCATCGAGATGCCCAACTGCTTGGACAAGAGAGTCCGTAACATCTCTTATTGCCCGTTCTCGGCGTTTCTCTACATCCTCAGCAGTTGAAGCTATTGTGCTTTCCGGCAGTTTGCCATTCGGCAGGCAGAGCCTGTATGAAACTCCTTGCAGGTAGGTGCCGAACGAAGCACGCACCATGATTGTTTCCTGACGTCCAAGCTGAGCAAGCACATCTTCTACATCACATAAGAATTGATCTGAAAGTTCGCTGCACAGCATTGCGAAGAGATTTCGGAATCCTCTTGAGTGGAAGCCGGCAATGCTTTCATCTGAGAGGCGTCTCAGCTGTTCAAGCTTGCCCTCATAAAGCTCAAGCTGCATGACTGACAATTTGAACATCCCTTCTATGCTGTCTTCAGATTCGCTGAACTTTGGCATCCTGCGCTGGCTGGCAGTCTCCTTGCATATGCAGAAAAGCTTGCGTACTGCTTCGGGGTGGTCAAGGGTGTCGCGAAGAATGTCCTGGCGATAGATGATTGCATTGATATCTTCCAATGGCTGGAAAATCAGGTGTGAGCATACTTTCTCAATCAATTCGTCTCCTTGAGCCATTGTCTTGATGATGCTGCCCATCTCAAGATCTGCATCGAGATTCTCGTGCCCGAAGCAGAGGCTTTCAGAACGGTCCAGATCTCTGTCAAAGTAAAGAAGGTGTGCTTTCATAGCCCAAGCCTCCTTCGAATCTGCTGGTAATCAAGGCCATGACGCTTGGCAAGAGAAATGGCGTAGTCTATTCCGTCAGGCGGCTTTCGTACGATCTTGAAAGTCCGCTTCTCTGGCTGGTCAGCAGCCACTGTGCTCATCATGCTTGCTACAGAATCAGAACAGGTTGCAATCTTGTCGAGGAATGTCACGATAGCAGCATGTGCACCACATCTTATTATTGCTTCCATCATCTTCAGGCCGAGATCCTGCGCATCGTCCAAAGTGGTGGAAGCAAAGATCTCGCTGATTATTATTATGCTGCGAGAAGTGGCTTTCTCAAGCAGATCATGAAGCCGCACCAGATCATCCTGGAGGTTTCCGCATAGCTCTGATATATCTTCTTCTCGGCCGAAGTGGGTCAGAACATGGTCAGCAATCACTAGGGAAGCTTGAGAGCCAGGGATGCAGATTCCAAGCGATGCAAGATAGTGGATCTGCCCGAAGGCACGTGCGAATGTGGTTTTTCCACCTTGATTCGGGCCTGTAATCACCATGATCCGCTCTGGGTCTGTCAGCAGAAGATTGTTTGTCACGATCCGCGTCTTGGGCTTGAGTGCGAGGGCTATGTCGAAGAAGCCCATGGCTTGAATTGAATGCGGCTGGCATCCAAGAGAAGGGTAGCAGAATCCAAGGCCGTTCTCTCTGAGGTTGTCGGTAAGATCAAGCCAGGAAATTGGGAACTGGACTTCTTCTGAGAATTCAAGCAGCAATGGGTCTATGAATTCGGAATAACGTTTGCAGAAGCAGTCAAGGTTTGAAAAAGCCTCGGGAAAGTCCTTTGAAAGAGCTTCCAGAATTTCTGATTCCGCCGTTTCAGAGCATGGGTCTTCTGATATCTGCTTCCGGTATCCCTCTGACTTGCCTTGCTGAAATTTCCGGAAAAGGATCTGTACTTTCATTGAAAGGTCAGCTTCCTGCTCATAGTTCTTCACCCCGATTGAGTCTTTGTCCAGAATCAGGCAATACTTCAAGCTTGCAAATGACTCACGTGTCTTGGAAACTGCTGCGCATAGGCTGAGAAACTCGCTTCCAGTGCAGTAATCATCAAGGAATGATGCGAAGCGGGATAGGCCTTCTGATGAGAACTGGACTTTCTCGACAAATCTTGACAGGGTTCCAAGTGCGCTTATGTAGCTTTCGCAGAGGTCTAGAAGGCGGCCTCTGTCCAAGAAGCTCCTTCTCCAGTTCAGTGCATTGATTTCGGATTCAAGCAGCAGGATTTCATCGGCAAAAGTGCGGATCCACCATCGTTTGTTGTTGTCCTCCAGTTCTCTCATCGACTCTTGCCTGTAGGCTATCGTTTCAAGGTCATCAAGCGGGGTGTAGTAATAAGAGTCAAGGCTGTGGCTTTCAATGATAGGCTTGATAACCTGATCAAGCTTGAGGTCGGAATGAACTGCACCTAGGCTTTGAAGCTTGGGCTTCTGATGGAAAAAGAATGCTGAAGAACAATGGCTCCCTCCAAAACAGAAGTCATCAGCTCTTGGCGGTTCGGGTTTCCCCTGGGAGAACTTCTTTCCCTTACAGAAGTAATACCATCAATGAAGAATATGTGCAAGCGAGATTGCTATTCGCCGATTATCATCACCTGAATCGTTCTCTGCCGTGCTCTTGTCTGATCCCAGTCAATGAAATGGATTCTTCCATAGTCGCCGAGGTCGAGCTTGCTATCAATCATCAATCAGAAATGTGAGAGTCTTGATATTATTTTTGCTTATTTTGCATCTCAGAATCTGTAATCTGAGTCAATCCTTTCTTGAATTCTATAGGAGTAACCGAAAAGCTTCGCTTGAAGGTCTCTGAGAAATAACGGCCATCCTTATATCCTACATACTCACCAATTTGCGCAATATTCAGTTTGTTTTCCTTTAGAAGCATCAAAGCAACACGCATTCTTTGACGCACTACGAATTCATTTATTGAATATCCAGTTCTAGCTCGGAATGACTTTAGAAGGGTGCTTTCACTTATGTTGAGGTTCAAAGCCATGTCACAGACTTTCATTGGATCACTGAAATTAGAACTAAGGTAACTGATGACCTTGTCCACATACTGGTCACGGTAGTCTCCAAACGATATCAATGCAAGTTTATCGTTCTCCAAAGACAGTTCGCGTTGCTTTCTCTCACGCTCTGACTTAATTTCGTCAACTATATCATATAGTTGTTCGTCTTCTACTGGTTTTAGTAAATACCTGCAAACCTGTAACTCTATCGCTTTCTGTGCATATGCAAAGTCTGCAAACCCACTAAGAATCACATATTCTATTCCATCAAGGTCACTCAAAGATTCGATCATCTCAAGTCCGGTCTTCCTTGGCATACAGACATCAGTAAAGACAATATCAGGATGGATCATCCTTATTACCTTTTCTCCTTCAAATGCATCAGAGGCTTCACCAACAACAAGGCACCCCATTTTCTGCCAATCTGTAGCCAGCACAAGTCCTTTTCGGATTAGGTCCTCATCTTCTACTATTACAACTCTCAGACGCCTATTCACATAAAGCCTCCTGCATTAGAACCATCTTGATGCTTACTCCATTTTCCGGAGAATTGATTATCTGAAGGCCGCACTTTTCACCGTAAAAAAGTTTTAGTCGTCTATCAGTGTTTGGAAGTCCATGCCCATGTGGGTTGTCAAGGTTTCCAACCTTGACAGTTTCATTCTTTTCTAAATCATCAATTACTGACTGTGGAATACCTATCCCGTTATCTGATATCAATATTGTCAGAGCATTTTTATTGAAAAAGCCCTTAACGTTGATAATCAGAACATGGCCAATCTTGTCAATATTGTGGACAATCGCATTTTCCACCAAGGTCTGAACTGACATTTTTGGAATACTGCATGAATCAAGAATCCAATCCTCAAATTCAAATGAATATTCCAGTCTCTTCCCAAAGCGATAAGATTGTATTGCAAGATAGCTTTTTGATGTCTCGATTTCGCTTCGCAAAGGAATGACATTCATTTCATTTAGCCCGCTCCGAAGGAGTCTTGCCAATTGATTTGTCATGTCTATTGCTACATTCCTGTCATTTAGTTTTATTGACTGTTGAATTATCCCCAAGCAATTGAAAATAAAATGAGGATGGACTTCCGATTCGAGTGATTTAATCATGGAATGTCGAAGACTTTTTTCCTTCTCATTGTTTTGCAAAATAAGTTTTTCAATTTTCTCTCCAGTCTGATCGATATCTTTTCCTAGCGAATCAAACTCAATAATACCTGATTGAATGTTGCTTTTTGCCATCAAATCTCCATCAGAAATCCGTTTCACGCAAATTGCAAGTCTAGAAATTGGCTGAGAAAACCGACGAGTTATCGCTATAGATACTGCAATGGCAAAAACAATACTGAAAAAGAACAAAACTAAGAATATTCCACGAGTATCCGCAAGAATCACTTCCATCATATTCATTGATCTTCTTGTTTTTACCATAATCCCATTTCCCGATGGCAACTCCGTTTCTATGCGTTGACCATCTGTTTCAGAGGACTTCCAACTAGGACTCTTGTAGCAGAACACTCCAAGAGAATCTAAAATCGCAAGTGAAAAGGCTCCCTGGTCGACTTCTTGATATCTTTCCAGCAAAGGAGCAGTAAGATCAACGATTATAACTCCGTCCGGAATTCCATTTTTATCCAGATGCGATATTCCTATACTGATGACACGTCCTGACTGATATGAGTATTTCCAATCATGGCAATATAAGACGGGTTTCTTCTCAAGAAGAGCTTTTCTGAGAATTCCCCAATGTCTTGAATTAACCAGATTATATTCAGGGTTGGGCTCTGTGGTGGATAGCATTCTGCCATCAATCCCCGATAAAGAAATCTCAATGCTTGGACTTTGCTGTTTGCAGGCATAAAGGATTGCATAAACTTTTGAATTAAGCGATACATCTGCTTCCTGTTCTTCGGAAAAGTACTCAGTTACTACATTATTGGCAGAAAGGCTTTGAACCATCATAGTGCAACTGGAAATCGTATCCTGAACCAGCAATGAAACAGAGGAAGTCCGTTTCATCAAATCTTCTTCCAAAGTCTGAAATATTATTTTCTTTTGCGTGCTTAATATGACTATAATTCCAAAAAGAAGGGGAACTAGAGCCACTGCCAACAGTGAAACGAGAAGGGTATAATGGAATGAGTGCTTTTGTCGCTTCATTGCGAATAATTATAAACCCCCTTTATTGTTTATTCCATTCCTGCCTGATTATTTTCAAATAGCGATCATGCAGGAAAAAATTAGCTGTTATTATATTGCCTGTCTCAAGGTATTTCTCATTAATCTCAATACCTTCGACTTTTCCCCCTGCTTCTTCAACGATAAGCACTCCCGCACAAAAATCATGAAGCTTAAGATGAAACTCAAAGAATCCGTCAACTTTCCCTGATGCAACATAACACAAATGAAGAGCAGCAGATCCGAATTCTCTGAAATCAGAACTTTTTGCGAAAATACTTCGCATTATTCTGAACCAGATATCTGTCAATTCTAGATGCCGAATTGGAGGGCTGGAAATAGTAATAGCCTGCTCCATATCATCTAACGACGAAACATGA
>JALNXV010000218.1 GCA_023230175.1 Candidatus Cloacimonadota bacterium | reverse complement strand
GAAATTTTAATTGGAATACTTCCGATAATAAAGGAAAACCTGTCACTTCAGGCATATACTTCGTTAAAATTAAAACTGACAAATATCAGTCAATTCAAAAAATGCTATTAATAAAGTAAAGGAATTAAAATGAGAAAGATTTGTATTACATTAATAATGATGTTTATTTTTACTTGTGTTTACTCAAATACAGATACCAATCAATTTGATTTATGTGATTCAACTGAAGAAGAAACAGAAATACGAGTTCAAAAAGGTGGGTGCTATATGCCTTCTGATGGTATAATAAAAGCAGTCGTAATTCTTATAGATCAGGAAAACGAAGAAGGAAACAATAATGTATGGCCTGTAAACGGAGAGCCTAATCCACAGTATACTTTCATAAATAACTCAGCACATACTACACAAGCAGAATGGATATCAAATAACATTTCCAGGTATTTTTATGAAATGTCAAACGGTATGTTTCAGATTATAGGAGATGTTTATCGATTTACCATGCCGGAAAATCATAATTATACACACCATAGAGATGTAGCACAAGATGCTTTTCAGTTTTTAGACGAGTTTGTAGATTTTAGCTTGTATGATAATTGGCGTATGGGAAACTCATATAATCACATGAATGTGCCAGATGGGATGATTGATTATGTATGGTTTGTTTATAGATCAAGTCTAGGATATTACTTTCCTGATATATGGTATTCAGGAGTAGTTGGTGGATTTAGTACTTATGTAACAAATGATGTTGTTACTGTTAATGGAATTCAGAAGAATGTGAAGGCATTAAAAGGTTCAACACAGGGTGGATATGCTTGGGGGTTTAATTATATACAAGGTGTTTGTGTACATGAACTTTGTCATGATCTATTTTGGCGAAATAGTGTTGGGAGTCATAATGGAAGATTAACAAACTTGAGCCCTCTTAATGGAAATCAGGTTGGTTATGGACAACAAATTGTTGGCATGAACGCATGGGAGAGAGAAAGATTAGGCTGGATTTCTTATATAGAAATTAGCTCTGATCAGACTGTCACTTTATCCGATTATATTACAAGCGGAATGGCTGTAAAAATTCCAGTTACCGACACTAAGCATTATATTATAGAAAACCGGCAAAAAGAGTCCGAATTATATGACAATGCATGGGGAAAGGGCTTATATATATATCGAGCAATTGATTCCGGCCATTTTAATTCAGAATATCTTTATGATCCAGTTCATCTTCCAGAGCCTAGAGACGGTTATTCTAATTATGACTATAACCCTCAGCCTGGCGGTTATGACGGTTCCATAAATCTTCTTTCTGCTCAGGGAAGATATAATTTTTATAATAATTTACCTGATGACTACCGTATTCAAACCAAATCAGATTTGAGAATAAGAAAAGGTGAGCCGAATATAAAAGGTTATGATGTAAGAGATTATTGTGGTATGATGTTTCCACTAGACCAAGACAAATGGAATAGATACTATGCTATTTATAATCCTGCTTCTGAAGCTCCATGGTATTATACATCAAACAAGAATATCAATGGTATTGGAAAAGAAAGACATAATATGGGTGCTGCTTTTGGAAGCATATATGATGGATTTAGTTTAAACTACAATAAAGTAATTTCAAAATGGTCAAATCCTTGTATAGATCCTGACTGGTCAGAGGATCTAAATTTTTCTATTGAAATATTATCAGAGAATCCGGATAATGGAAATGTAAGCTTTAGAATTAGATTTGACAACCCTCATGAAGCACCGCTTGCCAGACCAATGGGGCTAACAGTAGAAAACCAAGGCATGTCTTGTGCTATTCAATGGTATCAGGCAAATCATCCTTTAACTGAAATTCAACCTGGGTTTAGCCATTATAATGTTTACTATAAAACATCAATCTCTGATTGGAGTTTATTAACATCAACAGATTCTACCAATGTTAATATTACTTTACTTTATCCTGGATCTTTAACCCAAATTTTTATACCGCAAAGAGCCTCTTTTAAAGTAACTGCAGTTAAAAATAATGGTCAGGAATCAAATTATTCTGATATTGTAAATGTTAATTTTGATCAAAACATAGTTACTCCTGATATTACAATTCCTTCTATGTATTCTTTAGTGATAGATGATAGTTTATCAATCGTGATAGATAATAGCTTTATTATGGAAGAAAACAGTTCTTTATTTCTTGGTTATGGAAGTAGCTTAATCACCAATCCACAATCTTCCCTTATCATTGGAAGTGGTTGTACAGTCGAAGGATCAAATAAATCTCAAGACGGAGTTTTGGGTAGTCGATTTATTGCAAATGGAAATATAAATATTGGTACTAATGTTTCGTTTGGAAATAAATCAAAATATTGGGATGGTTTAGAAATTACTAGTTCTAACCCTGTAACCTTAAGTCAAATCGCATTTATGAATTCAAATTTAGTTTCTAATACAGCGATGAGTATTATTGAGAGTACTTTTGACAACAGTGCTGTTTATCAGAAAAACAGTTCTTTATCTGTAGATAATTCTACTTTTAATAATTCTTACATAAATGCTTTTTCAAAATATCCAGGTGCAACAGCAGAAGTATATGGTAGCACGTTTATTGGACATAATAACAGTACAGATGCTATACAGTTAAATTCTATTGACAAATATGCTATATACAACAACTTAGTTCAAAATTACAGTATAGGTATATCATTATTTGAATCAACAAATGGGTATATTGAGAATAATCAACTATCCAATAATAAAATTGGTATTCAATTATATCATGCTGGTGCAAATATATCAAATGCAAATATTATAGAAAATAATGATTATGGGATCGTAGCTTTTAGAAAACCATTATGGTCTTTAGAAGGTTCAAAATCAATGCCTTATCAGAAAATTATTAATAATAAATATACCCAAATTCTTTTTGATTATGATAGTGCTCCTGAATTTATTGAATTTAATCAAATATACCATAGTATAAATATTGATAGTCCTTTTATAATTTGTTTGAATGTACCATCAAGTCCAAAAAAGATATTACTAAATAATAATTATTTTGGAACATCATTTAATCCTGCAATAAATTTTGAACCAATTGATATTTACGAGCATGATCCTGTTTGGGTACCTGAAGATGACTTGAATAATGTATCTTTAATACCATTAGCATACAAATCAGCTAAAGAATCAATAAAAAATGAAGATTACTTAATAGCTGAATCGGCATTATTGGATTTTTATGCAACAGTTAGTGATACTTGTATCTTATTCAACAAAACTTCAAAGCAATTACTTTCTTTAAAAAAATTGACTACCAATGATTTTGATAATCTTATAAATTTATATCAAAATTATACTGGACAGGATGCAGATGTTCTCAATCTTTATGAGTATCTTCAGAATGTTTGTGCGATAAATCAGAGTCAATATCAAACAGCTATTTCATGGTTAGAAAGCCGAATAGATAACCCAATATCCTATACAGACTCTTTATTTGCAACTATAGATCTAGGGTATTTATTTATGTTTATTGATGACAGTAAGTCTACAAACATTAATACAACTATGAGTCATTTAAAACCTTCATCTTTCTCGTCATACGTAATGAATCGTAATAATATATTTGAAAACTTACTGTTTTCTCAAAGCGATTCTGATGATTACTTTGATGTTAATGATGCAATAAGTACTGTTACACTATATCAAAACTTTCCAAATCCTGCAAATCCAAGTACAATTATTTCTTTTACTCTCACAAGTGCTGCACAAATAGAGTTAAACATCTTTAATATTAAAGGACAGAAAGTTAAGACTCTTAAAAAGGGTAATTTATCAAAAGGAAATTATAATATCACCTGGGACGGTAAAGACTCAAATAATAATAATGTATCAACAGGCATATATTTTTATCAATTAAAAGCAGATAATAAGCTATACGCAAGAAAGTTATTATTGATGAAATAGATATAAAAATAATTATAAGGCACATATTTATGTAATATGTGCCTCCTCTGGAAACTACATTAGGAGGTGAAGTTTGAAAAAAAAGATTCTATGTTTCTTGTTGTTGTTAATAAGCATTTCGGTACTTAATTGTTCTGAAATACTGTATATAAATCTAACATCAGGGGAAACGATAAGTATTCCAATAGCATTAATTGAGCAAATCACCTTTAGTGATAGCGTCTCTATATCAGATATGGTTAATTTAATACAAAAAATTCCAATTAGGTTTCTAAAAAATTATCCAAATCCATTCAATCCTGTCACTAATATTGTTTTTGAGTTAAATGTGTCAGGTAAAACTCAGATCGAAATTTTTAATGCAAAGGGTCAAAAGGTAAAAACTCTTATGAATAAGAAGTTAGAAAAAGGGAATCACTCTATAGCTTGGGATGGTAAAAATAACCAGAATAACTCTGTTTCAAGCGGAGTATATTTTTATAGGGTCTCAGTTAATGGAGCTCAAAAAATTAATAAAATGTTAATGATTAAATAATTAGGAGAAAAAAATGAAAAAAATATATTTAACTCTATTTATAGTATGTCTTATTATATCAATATTTGCTACGCAATTAATTATTCATAAAACTGATGGAACACAGGTTACTTTTAATATTAATGAGATAGAAAGCATTTCCTTTTCAGCTACACCACCACCTCCTTTAGGAAGTATGGTTGTCGTTGAAGGTGGGACTTTTCAAACAAACAGCGGACAGTACACGGTTACTCTTTCTTCTTTTTATATGTCAAATTATCTAATTACTCAGGCAGAATGGGAAGAAGTTATGGTAAATAATAATAATCATATTTCTGCAACACCATCACAATTCGTTGGTGATTCAAATAGACCGGTTGAGAATGTTTCGTGGTATGATGCTATAGTTTATTTAAATTTTCGTAGTATTCAGGAAGGATTAACCCCTGTCTATTCCAAAAATGGAGATACTAATCCGGATAACTGGGGAGTATGTCCAATAATAAGAGATGGAGAGTGGGACTCTATCATAATGAATATGGATGTTAATGGTTATCGATTGCCAACTGAAATGGAGTGGGAGTGGGCTGTACGTGGTGGAGTCCCTGCACAACAAGCAGGTACATTCTACACTCTTTATTCCGGTAGCGATAACATTGATGAGGTAGCCTGGTATGATGGTAATAACACTCCAAACGGAACAAAACCGGTAGGTACCAAAGCACCGAATGAACTGGGCCTTTATGATATGTCTGGAAATCTTTGGGAGTGGTGTTGGGATTGGCATGCTTTACATGTACCAGGAACATATCTGAATCCAACAGGTCCTGATAGTGGACTCAGTCGCTGTCTCCGTGGGGGGGCTTTTGGTTCTGGAGCAGGAAGTTGTATGACGGTTACTCGTAATTATACTAGCCCATACGTTCGTACTAATTACAGAGGTTTCCGATATGTCAGAAAAGCTAACTCATAATCTTTTTAAGTAATAATTAAGGTTAATATCAAAACAGGATTTTTTTTATTTATGGCTTTATTAAATGAGTCGTAAAGTTAATTTCTGAGTCAAGTTTATCAAGATATGCATTTAATATCCATTGATTTATTGTATTTCCGGCAATTTCTTGAAGTTCTTCAAGAGTATTAACAGGATGTGTTATTTTTAAAATACATTTAGAAAAGATATTATAGCCCGTTATATATAGAGATTTATTTTGTCTATACTGTCGGTGAAACATTTTAGCATACTCATTGAGGTCTGCCTTAAAATCATTATTTACCTGTTTCCATAATAAAGATGCGAATTGAATTTTTCGACCATTGAGATGATTTTGTGTTGTTAAATTCGGATAGCGATATGTCCTTAAATATGTTTTCCGAGTTTTTTCAAAAGAGTAAAAGACAAAGTTTCCAAACCTGCCGGAAAGAGTTTTGATGTCGTAAGCAAAAATTAAATAATCCCATAATTCTTTAATTAACTTGATTGATGAAGCGTTTTCTCTTTGATTTTTCATTTTTTTTAATCTCCTTTATTTATTAATAAAAATATACCTCTATATATTATAGTGGTACACGGAAGCCATTTTGGCGACACGAAGTCAAAATATTTTATTTTTTTGACAGAGAAATAAGGGACCTCCAAGAAGAAAAAAACCATCCTGGAGGTCCCTCGTTTTGAAGTTAAATCTTTGTAATGTCAAGTCCTAAATATGGTTGACAGTTTTTTTGTTTATTCATATCTTTAAATTTCCTTAAGCAATCTGATTTTCAATACTATTTTTATAAATATATGAAGGGGTTTTATACATTAAACTTAAGTGT
>JALNXV010000217.1 GCA_023230175.1 Candidatus Cloacimonadota bacterium | reverse complement strand
TTTTCATACTGGGATTCGGAGTGTAAATATTTCAGTTTTAAATCTTTTAATTCTGTATCTATCATACATCCTCCGATATTACTTTTTTTTATTATAAGTCAACAAATATAAAAGTCAAGTTTTTTTATAAAAAAAAGCACGAACTTTTCAAAATTCGTGCTTAATGAAATAAATAGCCTATAAGTTTACTTTACAATTTGTATAAATAAGTTTCTTCGATAAGACTTCAGGTATTAAATCATTTTTAGCAATAGCAATAAAGTCTTTATTGAAACTGTCTAAATAATTACCTGTTATCGTTATTTGAGGAGCTTTACCAATAAATTTACCATTTTTAAAGACAAAGGCTAACTGTGTGGGCATAGAAAAATTACCATTTGGCAAGAAATCCCCACCTGATGAAAGAAATGGCAATATAACTATGTCATCAGCTATAAGGTTAGATGATAATTCTATATCCCCATATAAATCTATTGCTCTTAAAGATGGTCCGGGATGAGAGTTGTATGCTCGAAATCCGTTTCCTGTTGTTTGTTTGCCATATTTTGAAGCTCTTTTCTTATCATAGATTATGGTTTTTAAGACACCATTTTTAACTAAATCAAGATCAGCCTCTTTGATTATTCCTTCGTGATCATAAGGTACAAAGCATTGAAGTTCATCATTATCATATACTTCTTTAATACTTACAGATTCATGAAAAATTTTTTCATTGAGTCTGTCTGAAAATAAGGAAGATTTTTCTTCATACTGACTTGAATTGATATCACTTTTAAATTTGCTTAATAATTGTCCGGGCCGAAATAATATCTTATAATTTTTATTTTCAAGAGAGACAGGTTCAGAAAGACAAGCTTTTGCGATAAAATCAGTATCTTTAAGAAACTGAGCATACTTTTTATCGTCAAATTTAAAAGCACCATAACCGGTATAAGCATCCATTATGTTGCCACTACCCTTCATTTTCATCATAAAGCCAAATTCCAAATTACTTCTATGTCTTTTTAGGTTAAGACCAAGACTATTTTGTAAGGTATTTTCAAGTGATTCAGCTGATACAGTACCATTAAAAACGAATTGATCGGTAATTTGGTTTAAGTCATTAAGTACTGTTTTCGCTTTTTCTTCTAATGATTCCAAAGTATAGGATTCGTAAACCTTTGAAAACTCGGCTTGCTTATCCTTTTCTAAGTCATAGTTGTATGACATACCAAGAGATAGAAGTGATTTAGCCTTTTCTTCAAGTTCTTTTTCATCAATCTCGCCAATACCGGCTGATAATGCCAGTAATTTGTTTTCTTCATCAAAAACTCTGACTGCTTTTTCTGTTAGCTTTTGAGTTCTGAGGGCATCTATTTTTCCATCCACAACCTTAACTGTCAAATTTTCCGTTTCATTTATAAATAATTCTTTTATCATTTTTTTTACTCCTGACTTCTTTAAGAAAGATTAAGTTTTTTGATTCTGACATATGGTCCGCCAAAAGAAACAGGCAATGGCCATTGTTCATTTTTACCACACCCGCCTAAGATAGAACTTTTAATCTGTACTTTATTGCTTAATCCGTCAATATCAAATAAGGTTTCAAAAACCGTACCTGTAGCCATATTTATTTTAACCGGATGAGCAATTTTGCCATTTTCAATTTTATATGCCTTGTTGATTGCCATAGTAAAGGTGGACATACCGCTACCATGAATTAGAGTTTTTAAGAAATATCCGTTTTCTATCGGCTTGATAAGCTCGTCAAAAGTTAAATCTCCTGCCTCGATATATGTAGAGGTCATTCTGACTATTGGTTCAAATGTGAAATCTATGGCTCTGGCATTACCTGTAGTATTCTCCTGTAAAGTGTCAGCTGTTTCTTTTGAATGCAATCTGCCTGTGAGGATGCCGTTTTTGATTAGGTATGTTTTATGACTTTCTACACCTTCGTCATCTATTGGGCAAAAACCGGTAGTATCAGATTCTAAGCCACAATCAACTATTGATAAGATATCACTGCCAACTTTTTTACCTATCTCCCATTCCTGTTTCATTGTCTCATCACCAAGCATAAAATCAGCCTCTGATTTATGACCAAAGCTTTCATGAGCAAAAACACCTGCTACATCAGGACTCATCACGACAGGATACTGTCCCGGCTCAATTACTGGGGCATTTAAGAATAACTTGCCTTCTTCAAGTTCTTCTTTAAAATCTTGAAGAATATCACCAAAGTCCTCTTTTCTTTGCACTGTTTTGTAAAAAGAACTCCTAAATATTTCCTTATCCTGAACTAATGTGATTGAAGCTAATACACCTGAAAATCCCTTATCATAATAATAAACTATCCCCTTATTATTGATATAATATTTTGCATTTACCCTGTCACTCCAGCTAATATAAGGGGTTACAACTTGCGGATCGTTTTCAATAATTTCTCTTATTGGTTGTAAAAAAGCCATCTTTTCTTCTTTTGATAAATGAAAAGTAAAGTCGTCTTTGATTGTTTTAAAAGAATGCTCTTTATATTCAATATTTTTTTGTTTTTATAAAGGTTGATTTTGGCAGTTTTAAGTAAAGTGTGTATTTCAATTTCGATATTGTTAATGTTGGTTGTTGAAGAGAAATACCATTTTTTGTTGGCATAGACTCTGATAAAGGCACCCTTTTTTTCTTCGTGAGAGAAATTATAAAGTTCTTTTTGATAATAACTTAAATCAAAAGGTTTTTCTTCTTCAATACGAATGTCTATTAATTCACAGTCGTATTGATGAATATTTAAGGATTTTAAATAATCAATCATACTAACTCCTTAGTTTATAATATATTAAAATATACACATATCCCAATATCTGTCAAGAGAAAACTATATTTTAATAATTTGTTAATCTCTCAATTATCTGAATTTTAATGATTTATACAAAATTAATCTGTTTTATACTAAATCTTAAAAAAAATACTTGCAAAAAAATCAGTACTTTTTTTAATTGAGAAAATACTATTAAAAGGAGCATTATTATGGCTTTTAATCTCAGGAATCGTCATTTCCTTACCTTACTTGACTTTACACCAAAAGAAATTAAATATTTCCTTGAACTCTCTGCAGACCTTAAAAAAGCAAAATATGCCGGTTATGAACAACCTAAACTCAAAGGCAAAAATATCGCTTTAATATTTGAAAAAGATTCTACCAGAACTCGTTGTGCTTTTGAAGTAGCAGCACTTGATCAAGGTGCTCATGTTACATATCTTGGACCTTCAGGTTCACAGTTTGGAAATAAAGAATCTGTAAAAGATACAGCAAGAGTTTTAGGTCGTATGTATGATGGTATCGAATACCGTGGTTTTTCTCAAGAAATCGTTGAAACTCTCGCTGAATACTCAGGTGTACCCGTTTGGAATGGTCTTACTAATGAAGATCATCCTACTCAAATACTTGCAGATTTCTTAACTATTATGGAACACATAAATAAACCCCTTAACGAAATAGTTTTCACTTATGCAGGTGATGGTCGTAATAATATGGCTAACGCTTTAATGATTGGTGCTGCAAAAATGGGAATGGATTTCAGAATTGTTGCTCCTAAAACTCTTTTCCCTGAAGAAAATTTGACTGCTCAATGTCGCGAAATCGCTGCTGAAACAAAAGGCAAAATCACCTTTACCGATAATGTTGCTGAAGGTGTTAAAGACGCTGATGTTATTTATACTGACGTCTGGGTTTCAATGGGAGAACCTGACAATGTATGGGAAGAAAGAATTAAATTATTATTACCTTATCAAGTAAATAAAAAAATGATGCAACTTACCGGAAAAGATGAAACTATTTTTATGCATTGCTTACCTGCTTTCCATAATTTAGAAACAAAAATTGGTCGCCAAATCAATGAAAAATTTGGCTTATCTGAAATGGAAGTTACAGAAGAAGTGTTTGAAAGCAAACAATCTGTAGTCTTTGATGAAGCTGAAAATCGTATGCATACTATCAAAGCTGTTATGGTCGCTACATTAGGCGAATAAATATTATTTTAATCATAATAAACGGGCTGTTACCAGCCCGTTTATTCATCTTATTCCACAGTTATCTGTTTCTTAGGAGTTGGCTCTTTTTTCTTAATCTCAAGATTTAAGACTCCATTTTCCATTTTTGCTTTAATATTTTCAACATCACAATTATCAGGTAAACTAATATATCTTTGATATTTTCCGACATACCTTTCCGAACGAATATAATTAGTCTTTTTGTCTTCAACCTTTTCTTGATGTTCAGCTTCAATAATCAATTGATTGTCCTTTAAGGAGATTTTTACATCTTTTTTTTGTATTCCCGGTAAATTAGCCATTATCTTGAATTCTTCATCTGTTTCCATTACATCAACAGCCATTAATTTAGCGTTTCCAACAATATCATCGTTGAAAAATTTATCTAAAAAGTCATCAAATAATGGCATTCCGGAAAACAAATCTCTGTTTTGTTTTTTAAAAGGTACGAGTTTCATAATTTCCTCCTTATTCAATATTAATTAATTTTTGTGGTTTAATTTCTTCTTTAGGAATTATTAACTCTAATAATCCGTTTTCCATTTTTGCTTTGATATTATCTACATTTACATTTTCCGGTAAATATATAACTCTCTGATATTTACCGCAAAATCTTTCTTTGTGATGATATACTGTTTTTTCGTCTTCGACATTATTCTTGTTTTCTGCTTCAATTATTAATTGAGCCTTTTCTAATGATATTTTAACATCTTCTTTCTTAATGCCCGGTAAATTTGCTACAACTCTATAATCTTTTTCAGTTTCTGTTAAATCAAGAGGCATTGCACAAAAATCTTGATTTTCACTCTTGATCTCTTCACTTAAAGAATTATTAACAAAATCACCAAACATATTTAAAATTGTTCCAATTCCATCAGGATTTCTTCTTATCACTCTTAACATTTTACACCTCCATATCTTTTTTTAATCTTTTATGTTTTGTATTTCTACTAACAATATAACTCACTCCCCCAAAAACGCAACAATTTTTTTAGCAATCTTTTTATTAGACTGCCAAGCATATTTATAATATACTGAAAATTAATAAATTAAGTTTAAAAAATATTTTTTATACTATCATTATATAATGCCAATATAGACTTTTTAATACTTATTTTACTTTTAAAATTAATCCAAAAAAACTGAAAACATAGCTAAACAAAACTATTGAAAAATATAATAAATTGTCCTACAAGTTTCCGAAGGCTGTCACCCAAACTACTGTTGTGCGAGCATCCCTGCTTGCACTCAATTTCTTAATTGATAGATATTTAATATTTTATGAAACTACAAGATAGAGGATTATAGAACTTTTTTTTACATTTTAAGATAGCATCTTCCAGCTTTTAGAGTGCTTATTTATTAATACTCTTGCAGTTAAAAAGCTTATTATACAAGTAAGGATGCTCGCACAACAACATTATTCAACAGTCTTAAATAACAATATAAGTAATTTTTTATCCTATGAGACATATATCAAATTTAACAGAACAATACAAGGGAGCTCCAAGATGCTTTAAAGCATCTTGGAGCTCCCTTGTATTTTTCAATAAAAATAGATATTTTAAAATTAATGCTTGACAATTTTAAAATACTTAAAGATAATAACTACTACTAAAAAATTTCAAAAAGGAGATTTAAATGAAAGGACAAATTCTTGATTACTCCATTCAAAGCAATACAGGTATTATAACCGGTGATGATGAAAACAGATATAATTTCAGTGGGTCTGAATGGAAATCTGATACTCCTCCAAGCATTGGATTAAGAGTTGATTTTGAAACTCAAGAAAAGAATGCCTTAGGTATTTATGTTATTCAAAATACTTTAAAGCCTGCTGTTAAAAAAACTAAAGACAAGCTTGTTGCAGGTTTATTAGCAATCTTTTTAGGTTGGTTAGGTGCACATAAATTTTATTTAGGCTTCACAGGACCCGGACTTGTATATCTAATTCTGAATACAGCAGGATGGTTAGTGACATGGATTATGTTAGGTATTCCAAATTGGATTTTAACAACTATTGCTTTAATTGAAGGAGTTATTTATTTAACAAAATCTGATGAAGAGTTTGAAGAAACCTATGTAATCAAAAAGAAACAGTGGTTTTAATTATTAATTAGTATTCTACAAGTGTAACAAGACTGGTTTGTTCTATATAATCTTGTTGTAGTGCAAGGTTGTTATTTTTTTGATTAATAGTTATATTACTAAATAAACCACCTATAAATAAAGCTAATAATATAGAGGCAGCTGTAAGGGCAAATTCTTTAGGGAACAAATGTAAAATAGAGATTTT
>JALNXV010000216.1 GCA_023230175.1 Candidatus Cloacimonadota bacterium | reverse complement strand
AAATGCTTGGGTTAAAAGAAAATTTTATTAACGAATTTGAACAAGAGAATATAATTGATCTGAATAGTAAGCTAAAGATTTTACATAATTATATGGATTATCAACCTATTGAAGTAAATGAAAATAATGCTGTGCCTAAATCAGCTTTATATGTTGCAAAAGTTCTTGGTTTAGATAATGAGATTATAGCTAAAGCAGAAAATATTTGTAAGGATATTTATACTCAATAATTACTAAAGTTCATTTAAATTATATCGATGAATATATAGGCTCAGAAATTTCGAATAATATATTAGAAAAGTTTTTATAAACAGAGAAGAAATTTAGATTGATTCTGAGATTACTAATAATCGTGCGACAATGCATATCTTCATTGTAAGATATTGATTTAGCGATTAGTTCAAGTGATAATATGTCAGTGAAATCGTAATCATTAATTAAGATTATTTTGTTATTGTCTTGAAGTTTTGTTGTAATGGCAGATGTTATGAAGTTATTGTTATTAAAATGTTTACTAATAACTATTAAAAACTCTTTTATGTTGTTTTTTTTAAGGAATGAATTAATTTTGAATTCATTGATAATCTTTTTTAAATAAACTACATTGATTGGGATATTTTTATCAATACTTAAAATTTGATTTATCTTTTTGTTAATTAAGTTTGATGAATTGATAATAGTTTTTTCTGATAGATTTATATTATTTAATGATTTAAGTATATCGCTATGATTAAATGGAATTATATTGTTTTGACCATTGGAAGTTGATGATATGGTTGAATGATTAATGAAATTTAATAATTTTTTTGTATATTCAATATTAGCAGTAAGAAGATCTTTAGTTTCAGGTTTTTGTTTATTTTCCTGTTCGGTAAAATTAATGTCTGAATATTCATTTAAAGCACAATAGATTGCTCTTTTATGTTTAAAGCTTTTTAATATATGATGTTCTGCAGTAGGGAAATCAGGCTTATTTCTCCCTTGGATGACAAAAAAGTCAAATATTAAACAATCCTGTGTGATAAGATGTTTGAAGGTCAAAGTGTGATAAAAGTCAAAATTGATTTTGTCTTTAAAGGATTCTAAAGAGTTTGATTTTTCAAAAAGTATTTTATAAAAAGAGAGTTCAAATTTGTTACAAATAAACGTAGTATGCTCGTAATAGTTAATGATTTCTAAAATCAATTTAAAGAAATCAAATTTTAAGATATGTAGTTCAGGCAAGACAATGTAAGCTTTTGATTCTTTTCTAAATAAATTATCTAAATTAAACATATTTGTTTGATTAGTGCTTTTACTCATACTTCCTGCTTTCAAATCTCATTTATTAATTGTTGTTAGTCTCATCGATAACCGGTATAGGAACAGAAATAAAGACAGTTGTGCCTTCTCTTTCTTTACTTTTTAGCCAAATCTTACCTTGATGAAGTTCTACTATTCTTTTAGAAATAGCAAGACCTATTCCAAGTCCACCACTTCTAAATTCTAAAAAACCGGAACGATGAGAATATATGTCCCCAATCTCATAAAAAGCTTTAAAGACATTGTCGTGTTCGTGTTCAGGTATTCCGATGCCATTATCTTGAATATAGATTATAATTGAGTCTTTTGAAGTCGTAATGTTTGTGTCTTTATCTATTTCATCTATCTTCTCATGAGGAAATGTAGCCTTTCTTGCACCTAAAGTAATAGAGCCGTAGTCAGCAGTAAATCTAATTGCATTCATCATAATGTTTAATATCATAATATGAAAAGATTGCCAATCTATTTCTACAAGAGGAAGTTCTTCCTCAATTTCTAAATTTAAACGCATTTTTCTTTGTTTGCTTAATAATTCAGCTTCATAATAGATACCCTTTAGTGTTTCAGTTAAGTCATATTTTTCGAGTTTTAATTTTGTACTTGAGTTGTATCTATTTAAACTCATAATGTCTTGTATCGTAGCAATGAGTTTTTTGGTGCTTTTGTCAACTTTGAGTAATAAATCTGAGGTTTCAATGTCAATCGGATCAACATTCTTTTTAAGTCTTTGAATATATCCTTGAAGTGTGATAAGAGGCGTATTAAGCTCATGAGAAACTACTGAGATGAAATCATTTTTCATAGAGTCTAAAGTGTGTAATTCCCAGTTTTTTGTCATTAATGATTGGTAAGTTTTTGCATTGTTTAATGCAAGACTAACTTGCATTAAAAACATATTCATCATATCATTTCTAATTTTTAAATTAGATTTTTTTTCACCGAGATTATCTAAATATAGCAATGCATATATTTCATTATCAATGATAATTGGTGCACAATATAATGAATTAGCTTGATTATCAAGTGTAGTATAAGAATGTTTTGTGTAAAAACTATTTAATTCTCCTTTATCATTAATATTACTTTTTAAATATAGATTACCTATATCTTCATTTTGTTCATAATTATCAAGATTTATTTTTTTTACTTCATCTAAATAATTTGTTATAAAAACAGGATGTTTTGTAGTTTGTACTTCACTAACTGTTGTTTTGGAGAAATTTGAAGCATTGTTTAAAACTTGATTTTCATCATCTAAAGCGACTGAGAAATAGTAGTTTCCGGATTTATCTTTTTTTATTAAAAAGCCTCTTTTTGCATTTGATATATTGATTATTTCTTTTACTAATTCATATTCAATTTTTTCTAAATCATACTCTTTCATCATCTTAGAGGTGACTTCCATTAATTTTCTCATTAACTCTACTTTTTGATTGACTTCATCAAACTCTGATAATCTAATTAACATAGTAGATAAATGATAACTAAATTGGTGTACCATTTTGATTTCAGAAGTAGAAAACGGCATTTCGCCGGCATCTTGAATAATTAAAAAACCAATCTTTGAAGTCTTAAGTAAAATAGGAGAAATAAGTGTATGTTTGCTATTGTGCTTCAGTGAAATTGTTTTATCGTTTTCGATAGATTTTCTTATCAGTTCTAACATTTGAGAGTTTTCAATAGATTCTGAGTCAAAATTATCTTGTAAGTAGATAGAATAATTACTTAAAAAATATGAGGAAGGAGTAGATTGTAATTCAGTTTTTGTTGATTCTTCAAGAAGTTTATTGGTTTGAGGATTGTCTTGAGTGTTTTTATTATTTTGAGTTTTAGGATTGGCGATATTATTGGTATTAATGATTATAATTGCATAAGAGAATGGACAAAAATAATCAGATATTTTTTTATTCAAGAAAAATTTGATTCTTTCTGTATCTTCAAGGCGTAATAAAGGTAGTATTTGTTTATTCCATTCAGAAGATTTAATATTAGATCTTAGAACAATAGTGCAGAGGTGTACATTTTTAAAATCATTAATATTCGCTTTTTTTCGTTTGATGTATATCTTTTGTTCGTATTCAGGTAATTGTTTTACTGATTCATAAACTTTTTCTTGGTATGTTTTGAAATATGATAGGGCAAACTGGTTAGAATTTAAAGACTTATAGATTTCTACAAGTATAGCATAAATTTCAATTTCTAATAAGAAATAATGATTATTTTTTACTATAGGCAGCAAGTTATGAACTTCCCTTAAGATTTTTCTTAAAGGTATGTCTTTATTTAACAAGTTGATTTTGATGGTGGTTATATCTTTAACAATTTTCCAGTAAAAATAACTATAGCTATTTATTAAAAATTCTGCTTTACTGATATGTTCCATAGCTTTTAAGATTGAATTATTTAATGTATGACAAACAGCAATGTTTAAATATATGATAGATAAGGCATAAAAGCTTGAAGATTTCTCAGCAAAATCTAAGGCTAATTTAAAATTTTCTATTGCAGTATCATAATCATTTTTTAGAATGGATATCATTGCTAATAATTGATAATAAAAGTCTTCATCTTGGGTTTGAGAAAAATTTATGTCTTTGTATAGGATGTATTCAAGTTTTTCTATATCTCCTATTTCAAAAAGGAAAAATAAATAACTCTTAATCAATGGATTAATTTGTGTAAAGAATAGTTTATTTGATGTTTCTTCTTTTTTGTTATTTGTTTTTGAAGAAGATATTCCCCATAATAATAAGTCCGGGAAATCACTTTTAATAAAATTATAAAAGTGATGAAAGCCATAGATTTTATTTTTGGCTAATGCCAGATTGTTATTAATAGCTTGATTCAGTGATTGATGTTCTATTTCAGAAATAATTTTTTTTGCTTCGATTAGGTTATGTTCTGCTTCAGTAAATTTGCCTAATTTAATATTGCTTTCACCATAATTTACATAAGCTAAGCACAAGCTTCTCTTGTTCCCAATTTTTCTGGAAATATTCTCTGCTTTTTTGAAATTTTCAAGAGCATTGATAGTATCACCTTGTCGTAATGACATATCTCCTATATTGTTATATAAAGTACCTAAGAGTCTATCGTAATTAATCTTTTCCCATTCTTTCTTACAACTTAAAAATAATTGTTGTGCTTCTGCATACATTTTATATCTACAGTATATGATACCTAAATTGTTGTATAATGAGCCTAAACTTCCCGGGGTGATATGATGTGTTGGGAAGGTATTTATAGGGGTTTTGTAAGAGTCATCATTATTTAATACTTTATTGATAGAGTCTTCATACCAAACAATAGCTTCTTCGTCTTTTCCAAGATTTGTTAAGTACATACCGTAACGATCAAAATATTTAATTTCTAAATCTTTGTCTATGGTGATATTTGATAATCGATCAAATAGGTTTTTTGCTGAGTCAAATTGTCCTAAAACAATGTATATAACTGATAAATCTGTTAACAGTCTTATTTGTTGTCTGCCTGTAATTGCTAAGGGTAATGCTTGACGTAGTTGAGTTTCAGCTAAAGTAAATCTTTCACTTCTGAAATATAAAGATGAATATGCGTAATGCCATTCAAATAAGTCTTCTCGAGGTTTTATTCTTTTTAAAAGCTTAAAGGCTTCATCTATTCTTCCTGTCAGGTCAGTTTTTTCAATAAACAATAGAAGGTCTGTTCTGATATTGAATTCTGCTACTTCAATTTCTGGAGTAAAATCAAGTAATAATATTTTACAAATTTCATCAAAAGCATTTATCTGGTCATATCTATTGCTGTACAATTGAAACAGTTTCATTCTATATTTGCGGATAGAAACGTAATTATTACCCATTTCAGAGTTTTTGATAATCCCTTTACAAATAGGTATGTCGAGTACGGAATCAATAGAATAAGATATAGGGTTTATCAGGTTAAATTGATTATCTTTGCTTGGGTTTAATTTGTCACTATTATCATAGTAATTGATTAATTTTTCTGAAATCTTGATTTTTTCATTTTTACTACATTCTCTTAGTAGTCTTTGTTTTACCTCAGGGAAGGTAAAGTCATAAATTATAATATTATGACTGTTTGATTTTTCAATAATATTATTTGTATGCTTGTGACTAATCTTGTGTGATTCTGTATTTACGGTTTTTTCGATTAAGATTTCATTATTAATTGAATTTTGTAGTATATTAAATAGAGTTTTTTGGTTAATTTTAAGGATTTCAGAAATTAATTCTTTTGTTATTGGAGTTTGTATTACAGAAAGTTTTTGTAAGTATTTATAAGTATCTAATTCTAAATGGCTCATCCTGTTATAAATAGAATGGATTAAATGTTCAGGTAAGATGTAATTATCGAAATCTATATTAAAGTTTAGTTGTTTGTTTTTAAGTAATAGTTTTTTTTCAAGTAGATCAATTAAAATTTCTCTTATAAAAAAGGGGTTTCCTGAGGAACGGTATTGAATATGATTTATGAATTCTTCGGGTGGATTAACATTTAGGAGATTTTGAATATAATTTTTAATTTCTTCAAAGTTTAAGGGAGACACTTTTATATGGACACTATGAATTAAGCCTTTAATTACAGTTGGGTCATTAACACTTATGATAATTAACATTGGTTTGTCAGAAACTAAAGATGATATATAATTAACAAATTCAATAGATTCTGTAGTAAGATATTGACCGGCTCTAATGATGAATATTAGAGGTTTTTCTTGAGATAAAATAGTTAAAAAGCTTTTTGCGGATTCGTAATCATTTTGGCTTTTTGTTAAATCTTCTGATAATGTATTAGCGATTTCTTCTGATTCTTCAAGGAATTTTTTAAATCTAATCGAAATATTTTCAAAGATTGTATTTTTTCTTTCATTGTTGAGAGTTGATGAACTGAATTCTTTTATTAATGCAAAGAATGGGTCTTTATGAATAGCAGAACAAGTATAGTCAAAGATATAAAATTGATTGGTAAAGAAATGATATTTAAATAATGTTAATAAATCATCTTTTCCAATACCATCTCCACCGATAAGGGTTATTACTTTTCCGTTACCGGAAGT
>JALNXV010000215.1 GCA_023230175.1 Candidatus Cloacimonadota bacterium | reverse complement strand
CATAGGTGCCATAGTCTCCATAGTGAAGCCAACCGCTCCATAGGGTCCTGCCGTTCGGTCCTCGCCATAGGTGCCATAGTCTCCATAGTGAAGCCAACCGCTCCATAGGGTCCTGCCGTTCGGTCCTCGCCATAGGTGCCATAGTCTCCATAGAGGTCAATGAAGCAGGCTTTGAAGATAAGACAGGCTTCGTTCTGCTTCTGCAATATTCGGAATGAATGGCATGCTCTGGAATTCAAGGTCGATAGAGTCGCAGCAGCTGTCTTGGCTGATGATGCTGATGATTTTGTTCCAGTCGGAGGCTCCGCTTCCAGGAAGCGTTGCTCTGAATGGCTTCTGGCTGCCGTACAGGCCCTTGCTGGCAAGAAGAGCTGAATCAATGATTCCGTCCTTGCCATGAAGGTGCATGATGCGCTTCTTCCATGTGGAGAGCTGGAGAAGAGGATCGGCAAATGCTTCAATCTGGTGGCAAGGCTCCCATTGGAGTCCGATTTTCGGATCGTCAATGGCTTGGAACATCAGTTCCCAGGCATCTGGATTGATTGCAATGTTCCAGTTGCCTTTCTTCCATGAATCACCCATGCGGCAGTTCTCAAAGAGAATTCCACGGGCACCTGAACCGTATGAAATATCAAGGATGTCTGAAAAGAATGCCTTCCATGCTGGAATAGAATCAGGAACGCTTTTTCCTGTGGATCTGCCTGCAAATCCTGAGATGAATGGATTGCCGAATCTTGGAGCAGATGCTGCAAGCGCTTTCCAGATGGAAGCTATTTCCTGTCCCTTCGGATTGGCCATAAGGGGATTTCCGAAGATCGAAATGCAGGAAACAGGCATGCCAGAGTCAGCAATTGTGTCTGCGAGCTGGTCAATGTCCATGCCGTCCAGTGTCTCCCAGAAGAATACATTGATGTCTTGGAATCCTTTGTCTTTCAGCAGCTTGAGGCTGTCTGTTGTGATTTCATGAGCAGCTATGACTGCTCCGATTCTGAGTTTCAATATAGTACCTCCTCAAGTATCCTCTGGACTTCGACAGCTCTTTCAAGAGAAGGAAAATCTTTTGGAAGAAGCTGTGTTTGGCCAGAAACAAGATCCTTGAACATCTCGTAAGTAGGAAGAGCCTTGACTCCCCCGATTGCTTGGACTGTGCCATCATTGTATGTGACGAACAGGTTCTTTCGATCCTTTGTTGTGTCAATAATTGCAGTGGCCTTGCTTCCGAATACTTTGATGATTGTGGCTTCATTGTAGATGTCTGAGATGAACGTGCATCGGATTGTGCAAGGAATTCCAGCTGCATCGAAAAGCCCGAGGTAATCGACCGGAATGATTGGCTGGCCCTGCGAAGAGGGTAGTGATGCATGGTACTTTGCTTCCTTTGATGATGAATACTGGATTCGGCCTTTCTTGATCAGTTCAGGAAGGGTTGTCATGCTGAGTGTCTTCTTGAATTCGATTTTTCCGAAGAGCATGATCATCGTTTCAATCATGTGTGCTCCGAGGTCGGCAAAACAGCCTCCTGCCGAGAATTCGGGAGAGATTCTCCAAAGAAGCGAATCGTTTTCTCTCCAGTTGCCCATCGAGTCATGGCTGAGCCAGTTCTGGCAGTATTCGATTTCAACCTTCTCAATCTTGCCAAGGCTGCCTTCCTCAAGCATGTTCTTCAGGACGAACAGAGCTCCGACGTTGCGCTTTGAGAAATTCACCATGCATGGGCTCTTCAGATTGTTCTTGAGAAACTCTGCATCGCAAAGATGCCTTGTAAGCGGCTTTTCCAGGAACATAGGTTTTTCAAGAAGGTCAGCCTCGATGTAGCAATCTCTGTGCATTGAGTCAGGAACGGCTAGTGAAACTGCATCGGTGATGCCAGGAAAGTCTGATATCCTTTCACCTGTCCAGGGAATGCCATAGGTCTGCTTCGCTTCTTCTCGCATGGCAGGATCAGTGTCTACACCTCCTGCAAGTTCGAATCCAAGGGCAGAGAATTTCTTCATATGATATTTTCCCATGCTTCCAAGTCCGACCATCAGAAATTTCATGGCTTTCTCCTTTTTCCTGTGGAATTCCGTATGACAAATCCTGTGTCAACCCAGATCTGTTCCGGGCTGTACTGAGGGCTGTTGATCATTTTAATCAGGAGCCTGGCGGCTTCTGTTCCCATGCTGGTTATCGGATGATTGACTGTCGTAAGCGCGGGGACTGTGTTCGAGGCTGCAAAGAAGTTGTCAAATCCGATTACGGAAAGGTCATCAGGAACATTGATGCCTTTTTCCCTGCAAGCAGTTATCAAGCCGATTGCTTCACGGTCGCTTGCTGTCATCACAAGCGTTATGTCCTGGCCGAGCTTGCCGTCGAATCTGGAAAAGCTTTCATAGCCTGATCTGTGAGAAAAGTCTCCTTCGACGATTTCCGTTTTCATACGGAACTTCTTTGCAAGTGTCTGGAAAGATTCAAGTCTGTCCTGACCGTTGAGGTATGAAAGGTCTCCGGTTATGTACCCTATGCTTTCATGTCCTAGGCTTGCCGCATGCAGAAAAGCTTTCTCCATGCCTTGATAAGGCTTTGCATATACACTTGAAACGCCTTCTTGGTAGTTGTTTACAAGCACAAAAGGAAGCTTGTCTGAAACGAGTGTCTGAAGACCGCCGTAATGGTACGGGGTGACTGCAAAGATCAGTCCGTCGAATGAACGTGATTGGATCAGCTCAGAGAAATTCCTGTAACGGCCAAGTTTCTTGTCGATTACGATTCCGACGTTGTATCCTGCATTCATCGTGCCGATGAGAATTCCATCGAGAAGAGCTGGAAAGTAGCTTCGTGAGAAAGGCAGGATTTTCTCATAATACGGCACGACAAGACCGATTGAGTTGCTTCGTCCCAATGCGAACTGCTCTGCAGGTCTTGATGGGAAATAGCCAAGTTCCTCGGCTTTTGCCTTCACACGCTTCTTGACTTCTTCGCTTATTCTTGGTGAATCGCTGAGTGCTCTGGAAACAGTGGATTCACTGACCCCAGTAGCCTTGGCGACTTCTTCCCTGCCGACTTTCTTGATCATTTGAACATCGGTCCCATAGCATTCACTGCAGAAAGCCATGCTTCATAGCTTGCCTTGTACTTGGCTGCAGAATCGGGGTCAGGAGTGCATGTCTTGGATTCATCCATGGCTACATGCTCCTTCACGATTGCAGCAATGTCCTTGCCGCCGGAGAAGACAAGCAGAGCCTGGAGAGCAGCGCCGAATGCGGCAGCCTCGGGATTGATCGGAAGCTGAACAGGGAGATTGCATACATCGCTTACCATCTGGCGCCAGAGTGCACTGTTGGAACCACCGCCGATGAGCTTGATGCCGCGGGCCCTGAATCCAAGTTCGTAGAATGCATCAAGACCATACTTCAGGCCATAGATCGAACTCTCCATCGCAGCGCGGCAGATGTTGGCATCAGTCATGTTGTCCATCGTAAGGCCAAGGATGCAGCCTTTTCCGTTCGGGTAGTTCGGGGTGCGCTCGCCGTTGAAATACGGAATCATGATCACGCCGGATGCCCCGATTGGGCTGGAAGAAGCCAGCTCGTTGAGCTGGGAAATTGACTTGTCCAGGACCTTGCGGGTCATCTCGCTGGAGACAGTGCAGTTCATCGTGCAGAGCAGGGGAAGCCAGCTGTCGGTGCTTGAACAGAAAGAGGCAAGCCGGCCCTTGGTGTCTATCACAGGACTGTCGAATGCTCCGTAGAGAGTGCCGCTTGTGCCGAGGCTCATCGTGAGCGAACCGCTTTCGACAGTGCCTGTGCCTATTGCACCCATCATGTTGTCTCCGCCGCCGCAGGAAACAGGAATCCCTTCGGGGATGTCGAACCGCTCAGAGGCTGCCTTGCAGACGGTGCCGCTTGGTTCCCATGCTCTGATCAAGCGAGGAAGCAGAGCCCGGAGGTCACGATCTGGATCCATGGCATGAAGAATTTCATCAGACCAGGTGCGCGTGTGCACATTGAAGAAACCGGTTCCGCTGGCATCGCCGTATTCCATCGTGAATTCGCCTGTAAGGAAGTAATTCAGATAATCATGGGGAAGAAGGATGTGTTTCAGCCTTGAATAAAGCTCCGGCTGGCATTCCTTGAGCTGGACGATCTTTGCACATGTATAGCCGGTCTTGATCTCGTTTCCGGCAAGCTCGATCACCTTCTCGGATCCGCCCAGGGCTGAGTTGATCTCGTCGCACTGAGCAGAAGTAGAGGTGTCGCACCAAAGCTTTGCAGGGCAGAGGGGGATTCCATTGCTGTCCAAGGCCACGAAGCCATGCTGCTGCCCGCTCACTCCGATTGCCTGTATGCGCCTGCGGATGGAAGAGTCAATCTGCGAAAAGCACTTGGAAGCAGCTTCGACCCACCAGGCCGGTTCCTGCTCGCGGCTTCCGTCGGGCTTTGAGATCAGCTGATGCGGCGATTGCGACAGAGCGAGAACCTTCTTCTTCTCCGAATCGTAAACGAGCACTTTGGTGCTTTGTGTCCCATTATCCAGTCCAGCGACGATAGCCATAGCAGCCTCCGTCAAAATTATGGAATAAAGAATGCAAAAAAACAAGCCCGGGCCAAACCCGCATTCTTCGCCTGCTTCCAAAACAAAAAGGAAAGCGATATACTCGCCTGCATGAATTCATCATACAGAAAAGGCATAACGATCGGTTTCGTCGGTGTATACATATTCTCATTCGATTCGGTATTGATCCATGCCAGCAATGGCGGCGGGTTCCAGGCGGCATTCTTCCGAGGACTCTTCATGGGACTGAGCCTGCTTGCAGTGTATCTTTTCAAATGCATCCGAAACGGCAAGAACCCTTGGAAAGAATTTGTCAGCGGAGGATCGCCGATGTGGATATCAGGGGTCTGCTGGACCTTTTCAGGCCTTGTTTTCACACTGGGAATCCAGCTTGGGGCATCAACGGTGACTTTGGTCATGCTGAGCATGGGACCGCTTTTCACCTCGCTCTTCTCCTGGCTCTGGATCCATGAGAAGCCAAGCCCTGTCACGCTGGCAGCGTGCTTCATTGCAGTGGCTGGAGTGGTGGTGATGTATGTAGACTCATTTGCAAGCGTTCCGCTCGAAGGACTGATTCTTGCACTGATCCTGCCGGTGATAATCGGATTCAACATGGCAAACCTCAGGCGAAGCCCTGAGACGGACCGTCTTCCGATCTGCATGATCGGCGGCTTCGGGTCGGCGATTGTAGCACTTGTCTTCTGCCTTGCAGGCGGAACGCTTGTGAGCGAAGGCATGAAGATCTGGCCGCTTGCACTGCTTGGGCTGCTTGTGCTGCCTATCGGGCAGGTGATGGTTTCCAGCAGCTCGATCTATCTGACGGCGACGCAGTCCGCATTGATCAACTCGCTTGAATCAATCTGGGGAATCCTGCATTTCTATGTACTGTTCCATGATGTTCCCGACAGGAATACACTGATCGGAGCCATTGTGGTGTTCGCTGCAATAGTAGCCAATGCCGCACTTGTTCCTGTTTATCGCAAGATCAAAGAGAAAAAAGCCTGAACAGCCAGTTGGCGCTTACGCCGGCTATGATGCCTCCGATTGTGTGGCATCCGATTGCCTTGCCTGTGAGGCTTGGGCATTTGAGCGTGTCCATCATCGCAACATGAGTCGAAAGGTAGCCTGAGAAGCACATGCTCATTGCAGTGAACACTGCGATGTCCCTCTGGCTTGCAATGCCGCGCATAAGCATCTGCGGAATCAATGCGATTCCTGCTGCTGCCGAGCCCAGTGCTGTTATAGGCACTGCAATCGCCTCAGGGCTGGAGAAACCGAACAGCGGCTTGAGGATGAACCAGAGCTTCTCTCCGATCCAAGGCAGAAGCGGCACTCCTTCATAGGCTGCGCCGGTGTAGACCCCAGCAGTACTGGGACCTTTGCTCAGCATCATCACCAATGTGCAGATTATTATGATTCCAGGTGCGACTCCAAGGCCGAGCTTGACTCCGGCGGCGCCTCCATCAAGAAGAGAGGTGAAGAAACGGATGCTTGCGCTCTTCTTCTTTCCGTTCTCATCGGTTTTCTCAGTTTCGATGTCCTCAGACTCGCAGTATTCCTCGGTTCCATAGAGCTTCTTGGTATAATGGAGCATCAATCTGGTGCTGACAATGCAGCCGATTATTGCTCCGAGATTGCCCACCAGGGCGGCTTTCGCATAGGATTGACCGGTGATGGTGAAGAATCCGAGGACCGATGTAGTGATGATGGCGCCCATGCCGAATCCTGTTCCGATATTGGTGAGGGCAGGTATCTGGTACTTCTTGAAATAACGCCGGAATTCCTTGTTGTCAGCGAAGGCGAGGATTGCAGGATTGTCCGAAAGATACGTCATCACGACTCCGATCGAACAGGCGCCGGGCATTCCGAAAAGCGGTCCCATCAGAGGCGAGAGCAGTCGGTCCAGAAGGCC
>JALNXV010000214.1 GCA_023230175.1 Candidatus Cloacimonadota bacterium | reverse complement strand
AAACGTGATAGGCGACGGAGGTCTGGCCAAGCTCGGCGAGTATCTTGTCAAGGCAATCGAAGCCTATGCCGGAGCTGGCGGAAAGGTCACATTCCTGAAGGCGGGCTCATGATAATCGGACTTCCTTTTACAGCAGACCAGATAGCCTCGATCGGCACCGGCATCAACTATATCCGCCTGAAGATGGGCGGACGCACGTTCTATCCGACCAATATGAGCGCCGACAACTCATCGATTCAGTCCTGGACAATCCAGATCAAGAACAACTCTCAGGGCGGCTTCTCGGAAGGAGCTTTCGCCGGAGATCCGGCTGAGATAGCGTGGTCTTCCGACAATCAGAACTGGCTGACCATCATGAAAGGCCAGGTTGACGGATCCGGTGCGAAGAGGGTCGAAGGCAACCAGACCGACGATTATCTCACTTTTTCAATTAAGGACTATGCCGAAGCCTGGGGAACCAGCAAGGACATAGATGATACCGTCCTGTGCGGCTACAGGATATGCGATCCTTCCAATCCTGGCAGCTCTATTGTGCACTGGCTGGCGGGAAAGATGGGATTGACCGCCGATCAGGTCGATTGCGGCACCATATCCCAGGTGCTCGACCTAGTGCAGATCTCCGGCACGCCATGGAGCAATCTTCAGAAGCTCGGGGAAGCCTACGGGGTGAGCGTGCGCTTCACGGGAGATGGGAAGCTTTGGTTCCATTCCCCTTGTGAAATTGGGTTCTCTGAGCCAGAGAGCGAATGGACTATAGATGCAGATCTGAACAACCTGGCTTCTGACAGCCATTCGAACGCCATAGGAAGAATCTCTTCTTCATTCCTTAAGCGCACCTGTACCAAGGCTGAATCTTCCTTCAGCACATACAAGCTTCTGTCAAGACAGCAGATCTTCAAGTGCACCGAGAATGCGAACTCATCAACCGGATACTGCCACGTCGAGGTCAAGGCCAACTCCACCTATCCTGAGGAAGGAGTGATGGATCTCAAGTACAAGGATCCTGACATGGGCGAAGAGTTCGCGCACGCTATAGAAGTCGAGACTCCTACAGTCGGAACTACTGAGAGCTGCGAGATCTTCGCAACAGGCGATCTTACTCTTGACTACTTCTCGCCGGATGATGTCCAGGGCTCTGCGAGAATAAGGCTCAAGAACTCCACTATTTCAGCTATCTACATCAAGAAGCTTGTCCTCTACGGGAAGCCGTACTCGAAGCAAGATGATACCAATGTCACCTATGAGCTTTCTACTGTCCCGGAAGAAGAGAAGGCCGATGCAAGCATAGACGGCACCTTCGGTACTACGAGCGCACTCATGACTACGGTTTTAAAGCGCAAGTGCTCGATTGAAGGAATCAGAAGACGCGAGTTCAGCCTGTCCACATGGTTCCTGCCTCAGGTGCAGCTCGGCATGGGAGTCCAGATCCGCAAAGCCGGAGAGATCATCAGCTGCACAGTTGCATCTTACCGGCACTCGCTGACCGGCAAGACTCTTGCGACTCTCAGGACAGATCTGACCCTTGAAGAGATCTCGGAGTTCGTTCCGGACGAAGATCCTGACATAATTATCCACAATCCGAACTACAGCCTTTCCACGAAAGGCGACAAGGGCGATTCTGGCGAGACTCCTGTGACTCTCTATGCAGTAGGCTCAAGCCGGACAGTAGCGCCGGAGCTTTCCGCTTCTTGGGGTTCTTCAGAAGGCGAGTGGGGATCATCCGAAGGCTCCTGGGGCATCAGAGTCGAGTGGGCTTCCGAAGCTCCTGCGGTTCCAGCCGGTTTCTACCTGTGGTCGAAGAGCAAGCTTCCTTCAGAGGCAGTATGGAGCTATGTGTGCCTTACAGGGGAACAGGGAGAGCAGGGCAATCCGGGAACGGATGCCGTCGCTTTCTCAATCTATTCCGACAAGTCCACCTATAGAATAAGCCAGCGGAACACCGAAGATCAGACCATCATTTTCGGCTATTCCATCGAGAACCAGACCGGCACGGTCGCCTGGACTATCGATGCCTCCGGGACAGTATCGATCTCAGGAAGCGTCGTCACTGTCCTTCCTGAGTGCACATTGAGCCAGTTCACCGTCACAGCGACCCTCTCAAGAGACGGCGCTGTAGTCGACACCAAGACCATCACGATCAATGGGGTGGTGCAGGAAGATGTTCCTGTATATCTTGGGATGTTCACGGCAGACCCGGCGGCTTCCGCCACCTCCGTTGCAAAGTTCATACGGGGTGACTTCTATCTTAGGACTGACATCACGGACAATGGCGATGGGACGTTCACGAATACAGCGACAACGCTTTTCCCGTTCGTATTCGACACTTCATTGACTCCTGAAAGATTCCGGAAAGTGGATTCGAATCAAGAACCGAGATTCTCTGAAATATGCGGCTCCATTCTTGCTGATGTCGGGAAATTCATCGCTTTAAAGCCAGGATGCTCTTCCCCCGAACTGTATGTCTACTTCAAGACGATTCTTACAGAGTACATCAATGCGAAGACTGTATCAGCCATGAACCTCAGATTGCAGTCAGGCGGCAAGATTGAAAGCTCCGAGTTCTACTGGGACGCTGAGAACAACAACAATGCAGATACAGGTTCAGAAGATACAACCCGAAGGGGATTCCGATACAAGGACAACGGCGACACTTACACTACCAACCAGCACGCAGAGAATCTCACGGCAACGAATCTGAGGGCTACAGAAAATTCAAGGCTGGAAGGAAGCGTGGTGAATGATTTCTTCCAGACAAGGGCGAAAGGCACGGCAGGGAATTCACATTCATTGACGATGAGCAAGCTATGGTGGATAGAGTCGGCTTTGTATTCATTGCTGAGTCCGACAGGCACGAATGCCATACTTGATGCAGCAGGAAGCTATACTGATGATTCGGGAACAAGCCATTCCATCAGCAAGTTCATCTGCTATTCCAGCACGTCAGTCTATCTGACTCTCAAGGCTTTCGAATACATAACAGCGTTCGGCTCTGCTGGAGCCAAGTCATGGACATCTACCATGACAGGAACAGTGAGGATATCCTTCACTGCACCGAAATCTACTCATACGACATATACATACTACTGGTCCAGCAGTTCCTCTTCAGGAAGCGGAAGAGTTGTTCCATCATCTCAGTCAAGGCCTTCTAATCCATCAGTCGGAGATACATACTATACAATCTCCAATGTAGAAGAAGTATCAGGAAGCAGTCCGACAACATATACATGGACTAAGACAACATACACCTATTCAAGAACCAGCACAGAGAATTCAGGCACGGTATATTGCTCCATCACAAGGAACGGAACACAGGTATATTATGGAGCCTCCGGTTCACGGGTAAGCATCTCCTGTACTCTCAATGATGTCATTGCGATAGTTCCAGATGATTCCAGCTACAGCTTCGAGACAAATGGAAGCTGGTACATAGAGCTGTCATTCGGAACGACCGGGGTGAAGCTGCTTGACAGTGCAACGGCAGCCTGGATCGAGATTGTATCAAGCACTTGGCATACGAATGTTCTTTCATTCACTTCTCCTGCCTCTGCAACCAATCTTACACTTGCTACCAAGTATCTTCCTGATGCAACGTTCTTTCTATGGCAGAACACAGTCGGAGGTGTTACTTCAGACCTTGAGAGGGGCGCATTGATTCCGATGGAAAGCACTTCATCTCTCAAGGATTCAGGCGGGACGACAAGAGTCATAAGATATGGATTCAAGGATGCAGAAAGAGACTCTCTTACTTTTGATTTCGTTGATGCCTCCGGAAATATCAAGAGCTATACATACGAAAGCGGCGGAATGTATGACTACAACCCGGATATCGTGTGGCAAGTAATGACGATAGCTGGCGGAATCGATGCAGGAACCATACTACCTCTTTCAGATTCAGATGATATAGGAGCTTCCAGCAAGAAGTACAGGGATATCTACTCCAATAACATCTACAGCAATGTCAACTCACAGGACACTGCAACAGCAGTGAAGGTATACGGGGCGGTGTTCAACTGATATGGCTACTCAATACGACAACATAATCCAAGCGAAGTTCTCCGGCAACTGGGCTCAGACGCACACAGTGTCGCACTCCAGCAAGGATGAAGTGCGCTACATCTACATCAATGCTCAGGCATGGTACATCATAGCCTATGCCGCATACTACATCCTTGGCAACTCAGGCGTGTTCCAGATGTATATTTCATACTGGAACGGCACTGCATGGTCAGCAGAAGACCATATTGAAGTCAGCGGGGTGAACGGCGAAGTCACGAGGTACTATGGGCACAACCGGGACGAAGGCAACCTTTCCGGCTCGTATCACAACGGATATCCTCTCTGGAGGATAAGATACTGGCCTTCTAGAGCAAATTCGAACTGGCACATAAATTTCTATGCCGGAGGGTGCGGGGTGCAGACAATCAACTATCCGCAAGGGAAGCACATCTTCTCCATCGGCCGCACAGGGACTGATGTCAACATCCACAATGCCGGGACGACTCAGACAGACGACATATACAACGGCATCTTCAACAAATCGAACCGTTCAGGGAAATACATTGCCGCTTCATGCGACAGCGAGCTTATATCGATACCATATCTGGAGGCAACATAATGGGTTTAATCATGAAACTTCCGAAAGAAGACAATATCCTCTACACGGAATTCAATGCGTACTGGAGCATAGACCAGATCATCTTCTCGAATTCAGGCGGGTTGAGCTATTGCTCCTGGAACTTCGACGCATACCCTTCACGGGAAGCGAAGCAGATGAACTTGAAGCCTGTGGCTCTCACTCTCGGTCATGGCGGCGCCATGGGCATAGCATACAGCCCTAAGCTTCATACAGAGCAGGAGTGCCTTCCAACCTCTGAGGTCTTCCCGGACGGAATACCTTCCACGGAGAAGGAACAGAAGGACATCATCTATGCCTATGTCAAGAAGGATCTGGGATTGATCGATTACACGGACATAATCGAATAAGGAGGATAATATGCCGATAGGATACAATGAAACAGCAGCCGAAGCCACGGTTCCGGCCGATACCGACCTTCTGGGGATCCAGCAGGGGACGGGAATTGCGAACATGAAGAAGATCACCAAGGGAAACCTGTTTGCTTCGACCGATGCAAGCATAGCTTCTCTTGATGCTTCCCTCGCAGCGGCTCAGGCGGCTATAGCGGTCTTGCAGGAGCGTGGAAGGAAGGTCTACGGAATCGACTACAACGAGTCGACTTGGGTGACTACCATCTTAGGCGACAGGATAGGCCTTGTTTGCGGAACGAACAAGGGTTCCTACACAGCCCCTCAGAACGACCTCGACTCATGCTACCCATGGTCAGGGATAGTCCAGGTCAAGGTCAACGACGCAGGCGAGATCACTTCCAAGCGGGGCGACCTTGCCTACGACACCGACACCGGCGACTTCATGGGCGGAATACCTAAGTTCTGGTTCTATGATAAGGAGCTCACGATAGACGGTGTGGTTCACAGGAGGATCATGGTCACGGATGCACCGGCCGAGGGCTTCCGGGTCCATCCGCTCTTCCTCAATCCTGACGGAACCGAAGCGGCTATGAGGTACAGGACAAGAGTCCATGCTTCATACGTCGACGGGAAGCTGAGAAGCCTTCCAGACCAGTATGCTCAAGTGGATACTTCAATGATAGGCTTCAGGCAGCAGTGCGCCTCCAAGGGCTCGAGATGGCACATCTACGACAAGCAGTTCCAGCACGCAATGTGGATCCTTATAGCCATAGAAGCAGGCACATTCGACCTGAAGCCTGTTTTCGGCTATGGAGTCAATGCGATGCCGTTCGGATCCAACGACAACTGGAAAGTGACAGTAGCACAGACAGCTCAGGCTTCTGTCATCATTGCATCTTCCACGGCATCTTCCTTTAAGGTCGGCATGATAGTTCAGGTAGGCTCGGCATATTATAACAGCAACGTTGCGGCCAATAGGAGAATCACAGCCATAGCGACATACGACAGCTCGAATTCAATCATTTCGCTTGACGGCGATGCCTTCGATTCTGCTGTCGGAAATTTCGCCGTATGCAGATATCAGCCCGTGACTTCGGAGATGATGGATGCATTCCAAGGGGGATCGGGCTACTGGCAGCCTTCCGGATATTCTGCAAGCAACCACTGCAACACCTGCTGGAGAGGCTTCTGGGACAGCTGGGGAAACATCTATAGCTGGCTTGACGGAATCATGAGGCAGGATGGCAAGATCTATCTCTGCTTCGACCCGTCCAAGTACGCCAACTGCGACAGCAGCGCAGCGGCCAAGTATCCGGCGGTAGCAGAGGGCTGGATCGACATCAACTACAAGCCCGTTGTCGAGAACGGATGGCAGGCTAACCGCAAAGTCTATGATGACGGGGTGCATCTCTGTGATCTGCCTGAAGAAGTCGGAGCGGGATCCACGTCAGGTTACTGCGCT
>JALNXV010000213.1 GCA_023230175.1 Candidatus Cloacimonadota bacterium | reverse complement strand
ACCCAACAGCACCAATTTGACACCATTCATTTGAAAAGTAAACTAATCCAAACCCTCTTGCCCAAATAATATCATGTTGCCAATCCGCATACTCTTCCGAATAATAATGATACATTCTCCATTCAGTTACTACTCCAAATAGCTCAGTAAAACCTTGCCCCAACAAATAACATCTATAAATTTCATAGCCCGGCCACATATAATTCGCAGTAGTTGTCCAGACATAAGGAGCATAATCAGGATTATATTCAGTTATAGTAAAATCCTCAATAAAAGGAAGTCTTCGTTAAGCATAGACTCAATAGCATTATAATGTATTCAGTTAATATTTAATTAACTGACTATAGTTAATTGATGCTAACTTCTAAGGATTAAAAATTGAACCGTCTCGAGACTGTTCAACCCTAATTCCTCATTTAGTGCATACTCCAGAAAACGATTTACATAAAAAGGGGTTATTTTGCTATTTTTTATGAGAATTAGCTAAATTGACAAAATCAGAATTCATGGTTATGATTTAGAATTTGAACATAGATGACTAATTTTAAAAGATCTGGCAATAATGAGCGTTTTACGCATTCAAATATAGTAAAAAATGACAAAAAATATAAGTAAAAATATGTAAAAAATAACTTTACAAAAACAATGCGTCACGTATTATGACATTAATTACATTGGAAAAAAGCGAGGTATTTGTGAAAAAAAACGCTCCAAAAACACGAAGTAGGTAACTTTTTAAAAATTGATGCCAATGATGCTTCATTAAAACTAATTATCAATGATATCTTTTCTCTCGAATTAGTAAATAATCTTGATAACTTAAAAGTATTCAATATGTTACTTAGCTTAATTAAAGTGATTGAAACAGGTAAAAGCTATTTTACACATCAGGAAATCGCTGAGTCAACCGGATATAGTAACAGACAAAATAAATTGAGTTGAAAAACAAGGGACCTCCAGGATGGTTTAAACCATCCTGGAGGTCCCTTGTTTTTCACTGGTTATATTTTTGGATTTGGCAATTGTGAATCCGACGATTTATCAGGTTATTTTCAATTAATCAAACTAAAATCATAGCCACTGATTTCTGAGACTGCCTCAAAATGCAAAAAGTTCTACAAACATCCTTACTTGTAGGTTTATAATACTCTGATTATAAATAATTTATGGTTTTAGGTGCAAGCAGAGATGCTCGCACAACTGTTTTGCGAGCATCCTTGCTTGTAGGGAAAAAACTTCTTATTCCTCAGTTTAAACCTTAATGAACTGTTATCTAATAAAATAATAAAAAAACTCCTCTCAAATAAGATAACTTACTGAGAGGAGAGAATATAAGTTTATTTACTTAATAGGTATATAGATATCAAATTCTGAGTCTTCTTGCCCAAACTTAAATCTTTCATCATAGATTTCAAGTTGGTCAGCATTTGAGATTTCATATTCAGATTCTTTAGCCCAAACGCAAAAGATATATTTATAAGTTTGATTAAGATTTTCTAAGCTTCCTTTATGAGTAAATATAGCATATTTTGATGCGGGGACTGTCCAAGTAACCATATCTTTAGGTATATCATTAAAATTATTTACTGCTCTTCCAGCAATATAATCAAAAGGTGTTTCATTATTCATATCAGTCATTTCTACATAAGGACAGACACCTATCCATAAATCAAGCCCATTTTTTACTTCACAACATCTTTTGTTAAAGTCATCCCATAAACGTGGTATAATGTTATCAGCCATAGTTGTAGTACATTTAAGCCCAATTACTTTAAATTCAGGTTTTTCAATAATTTGTGGTTTCATTTTTAATAATCCTTTCTTTTTTAACACATTAAAATATACAGTTTCGTTATATGGTGGGAAGTAATCAAAACGTATATTTTTTTTGCGGAATTCGCCCGGTGTGAGATTAAATTCTTTTTTAAAAGCTCTGACAAAGTGTTCATTCGTTTCAAATTGAAATTTTCTTGCAATCTCCTTAATTTTGTTTTTACTAAAAATAAGAGTTCTTGCAGCTTCTGAAAGACGTCTTTTCCTTAAATATTCTTTGAGGGAATAACCTGAACAGGATGTAAAGATTCGATGAAAGTGATATAGAGATAAGTGCACATTATCTGATATATCTTCAAGACTTATTTCATTATCTAAATTATGTTCCATAAATGTTATCGCCTTATCAATAAGTCTTTGATAGTCCATTTCGTTACTCCTTCAAATATATTATAAAGTTTATTAATGATTGATGCTTTTCCTATACAACATTCATCATAAACTTGATATTTCTTGCTATAACATTTGTATGGTAAAGTCGTCAAGAAAATAATTGCATAATTGTAACTTTTGTTTTATGTACTAAATATAACTGCTTGATTTATCAGTAGATTATGCCTTAAAAAAAAATCCCTCTGAATTTGATATCAGAGGGAAAATATTCTATATTTTATATAGAGAAATTATGAAAGTTGTTCAAAAGTTGCAGTAAAATGCCTCATAATTTCAGCTTCGTATTTTATTTTTAATCCTTTAAGTTCATTTCTTCTTTCCCATACTTTTTTAAGACCCCATACTATAAAGTCCATATGGTTGTTAGTGTATACTCTTCGAGGGATAGCAAGTCGCAAAAGTTCCATTTTAGGTGGTCTTTCTTGACGAGTTACGGGGTCTCTGTCAGCGAGAACGGTTCCGATTTCGACGCCTCTTACACCTGCTTCTATGTATAATTCTACACCGAGAACTTGTGCAGGATATTGAGTTTGAGGTATGTTAGGTAAGAATTTTTTTGCATCAACATAAACAGCGTGACCACCAAAAGGTTCAAGTAATGGGATTCCAGCTTCTTTAAGTTTTTCACCAAGGTATTTAACTTGAGAAATTCTTGCGTGTAGATATTCATACTCAGTACCTTCTTTAAGCCCTGCAGCCAGTGCTTCCATATCTCGACCACTCATTCCTCCGTAGGTGACAAAACCTTCAAAAATAATGCTAAATGTACAAGCTTTTTGATAAATTTCATTACTTCTTAGAGCTATAAATCCACCAATATTGATAATAGCGTCTTTTTTAGCACTCATCGTCATACCATCAGCATAACTAAACATCTCTTTAACGATTTCTTTAATAGATTTATCCTGATAACCTTCTTCTCTTGTTTTTATAAAATAAGCATTTTCTGCAAAACGAGCAGAATCAAAGATTAAAGTAATATTATGTTTTTTACATAGTGTAGAAACAGCTTTTATGTTTTCCATAGAAACAGGTTGACCGCCTCCGGTATTACAAGTAACAGTTAAAACCACAAACGGTATATTTTCTACACCATATTTATTGATTACATTTTCTAATTTTTTTGTGTCAATATTTCCTTTAAAAGGATGGTATAATGTAGTGTCAGAAGCTTCATCAATGGTGCAATCTACAGCTGTTGCTTTTCTGAATTCAATATGGCCTTTAGTTGTATCAAAATGAGCATTTCCCGGTATAATATTACCTTCTTTAATTAAAACAGAAAATAAAACATTTTCTGCAGCTCTTCCTTGATGAGTTGGTAATACATAAGGGAAACCAAGAAGATCAGTGATAGTGTTTTTCATATTAAAAAAACTTTTTGAGCCGGCATAACTTTCGTCACCAAGCATTATAGCTGACCATTGTTTGTCACTCATAGCACCTGTTCCGGAATCTGTTAATAAGTCAATAAATACATCTTCAGCAGGAACTTTAAACAGGTTATATTCTGCCTTTTCAATAATTTTTTTTCTTTCCTCTTTGGTAAGAGTTTTTACGGATTCGATCATTTTAATTCGCCAGGGTTCAGCATAAGGCATATTTTCCATTTTGTCTCCTATAATATTTTTTTTATTTGTGTAATTTTTTATTTTTAATATCAAATATGTCAAGAAAAAAAAATAAAGAAAAAAATGCTTGACAGAAAAAACTATATCTTATTTTATAGTAAAAAATTAAAGGAGTAGTATAATGAAAATTAACAGATTAAGATTCTAATTTATTCATCAACGTTTGATTTTGAAAAAATCCGAACAGGGATGAATATGTGCGGAAAAGTTTAAATAGTATTACATCTCTATTCGGATTTTTTTTTTAAAAAAGTCTTGAGATGATAGATACTAAGTAATTAAAAATTAGTAATTATCTGAAAGGAGTTTATTATGTCTAAGGGACAATTAATTGAAATAGATGACGATAAAGTAACAAAAAAAGCTATATTAGTTGGTGTTATCTTACAAAAAGATTCTGAAAATGAAGTTATACGTTCATTAAATGAATTAGAGAGACTATCTGAAACAGCCGGAGTGAACGTTATAGATAAAAAATTACAAAAAAGAACAAAACTTGATTCAGGCACTTATGTGGGCTCAGGATTTCTAAAAGAATTAAAGACAACAATGCTTGAAAATGAGATTGATTTATTGATATTCGATGATGAGTTATCTCCTGCACAGGTAGCACATATTGAAAAACAATATGAAATTCAAACAATGGATAGGACAGAGCTTATCTTAAATATTTTTTATATGCATGCTAAAACAAATGAAGCAAGAATGCAAATCCGTCTGGCAGAATTATATTATGAAAAACCAAGATTACGCAATAATCAGTCAGGACTTGATCGATTAGGTGGATCGTCTAATGGCGCAGTTGGCTTTGCTTCAAGAGGTTCCGGTGAAACTAAACTTGAAATGGATAGACGTAATATTGACATAGAGATTTCTAATCTAAAACAAGCACTCAAAAAGATTGAGAAACAAAAAGATACTCAATCAAAACAACGAGTAAATCAAAAGAATGTTTGTTTAATAGGCTATACAAATGCAGGCAAATCAACTTTATTTAATAAATTAACCGGTTCTGATGCTTATGTTATGGATCAACTATTCGCAACATTAACTTCAACTTCAAGACAACTGACTCTTGATGTCGGATGCGATGTAGTTATTTCAGATACTGTAGGGTTTATAGCAAAACTCCCACATCAGCTTGTAGCATCGTTTAATGCAACATTAAGAGAAGCAAGAGATGCAGATTTACTATTGCATATAATTGATATTTCCGATAAAGATTTTAATGTTTATATCAAAGAAGTTAATAATGTTTTGAATGATATAGATGCATCTGATATACCATCTTTGCTTGTTTTTAATAAAAGCGATAACTGCGATTTTGATTTTAATTTTGTTATGAATCAGTTTCCTAAAAATTCTATTGTAGTTTCAGCTTTGACAGGATTTAACATAGATCAACTTAAAGAAAAAATAAAAAACCTTTTGTTCTTATCAAATGAATATAAATTATTTATACCATATAATGAACAGAAAAATATTGCTAATCTACACGATAAAGTTATCATTATAAGTAAAGAATACAATGAAAAAGGTGTAAATATGTTAATCAAAGCTAATGTTGAATATAAACCATTATTTTCAAATTGGATAATGCCTGTATAGATATTGATAGAATATTATCATAACTCAGCAATTTAATTTAATTGCTGAGTTTTTAATTTTGATTTTGATAAGAAAAATTGAATAATTTATTGACTAAATGAATTAATAAAAATAATTGGTAAGAGTTAGAGTAATAAGTTTAAAATTTAATAGTAGGTAATATGATTAATAAAAAGCATACAGTTTTTAAAACAGTAAATGAATATCTTGGAATTACAATCGGAGCAATTTTTTTTGCTATTTCATACTCATGGTTTTTAATACCTTATAAAATTGCCCCGGGTGGAGTTGGAGGGTTAGGTCAAATCTTCTACCATTTGTTTGGAATACCGGTTGGTGTTTTTATGATTATTGTAAATATTCCATTGTTTATTATAGGCGTAGTATATCTTGGTAAATCTTTTGGTATTAAATCTTTTTATGGTATGATAATCACTTCTATTTTTACTGATATTTTAAGCTTCGAATCACTTTTTAAATTAGGAATTATAAAAGATTTAGGCAAATTTACTCATATTAATAACGGTGTAGAAATTTATGCATTGTTTGCAAATGAAGATATTTATTTAACTGCAATTGCAGGAAGTGTTTTATTAGGAATTGGCTTAGGTATAATATTTAAATCAAGAGGTTCTACCGGAGGAACGGATATACCTGTTGCTTTAATAAAACAAAAAGCAGGCTTATCAATTGGTACAGGGTATTGGCTTGTAGAATCAATGATTATATTATTGGTAGGTATAGTGTTCAAAGATTTAAAATTAGTTATATGGGGATATATTAACTTATTTTTGACTACAAAGATTACTGATTTGACTTCTGAAGGTCTCCCTTATGTAAAAGGTGTATTTATAATAACAACATATTTTAAAGAAATAAAAATAGAAATCATTGATAAACTTAACCGTGGTGTGACAATATTTCATACTGAGGGAGGTTTCAGTGAGAAACAAAATAAGACATTATTTTGTGTTTTAACAAGAAGACAAGTAGGGACTTTAACG
>JALNXV010000212.1 GCA_023230175.1 Candidatus Cloacimonadota bacterium | reverse complement strand
ACAAAAGATTATTCTTCAACAAGTAAAATGCTATTAATAAAATAAAAAAATGGGGGAGTTGTCTCCCCCTTTTTAATCATATATGGAGGACCTATGAAAAAAATATTACTAATACTCAGTTTTATGAGTATTTTATTTATTACGGCAATATCAGCAGAAACTGTTTTTTTAAACAATGAAAACAATGCTGTAAATATTGAAATAATTGAAAGTCAATTAGATTTTACAATTTTTGAGATTACTCTTAATAATTATACAAAAGACTCAGTTATAATTGATAATCAAGAATTTCTTACTTTAAATCTCAAATCAGAAGGTATAAGTTTAGATAGAGGAAACCCTGCTCTACCTGTAATTGGTAGAAGTTTAATGATTCCCTCTTCTGCAAAGATGAACGTTGAAATCCTTAGTCAAGAATTCTTTGAAATTGAAGGGCAGATAGCACCATCTAAAGGTTCATTACTAAGAAATGTAAATCCTATGAATATACCTTATGAATTTTCAAATACTTATAAAGAAGATTCTTTTTATCCAAAATCCCTTGTAGAGTTGGGTGATCCTTATATCTTAAGGGATATTAGGGGTATTGCTTTTAGGGTTACACCTTTTAGTTATAATCCTGTTCAAGGTTTAATTCGTTGTTATAATAAGATAACTATAAAAGTATATGCAGATGGTATTGATACTATCAATACTTTAACAAGAAATGATAATAAGGTTTCTAAAGATTTTGTAACTTTATATAGAAATCATTTTTTAAATTATCAAATTAACCAAACAAGATATGAATCAATTGAAGAACAAGGTTCTATTTTAGTAATTTGTTATCCTGATTTTGTTGAAGCTATGCAACCTTATATTGCTTGGAAAAATCAAAAAGGAATTCCTACTGAATTAGTAACAACGGAAATAACAGGAACAAGTAATACAGCAATACAAGCTTATATTGTACAGTATTGGGAAGAAAACCCTGAATTGGCCTTTATCCAATTAGTTGGAGATGCTGCACAAATTCCTACTCCTTCATACGCCGGTGGTGGTTCAGATCCATCTTATGTTATGCTTTTAGGTAATGATCATTATCCTGAAATGTTTATTGGTCGTTTTTCTGCTGAAAATATATCTCAAGTTCAAACTCAAGTAGAAAGAACAATTAACTATGAACGTGATATTGTTGATGGTGATTGGCTTGCTAAAGCTTCAAGTATTGCTTCAAGTGAAGGTGGTGGAAGTCAAGGTGATAACGGAGAATCTGATATTCAGCATCAAAATATTATTAGAGGATTATTGTTAGATTATACATATACAGAAGTAGATCAATTTTATGAACCCGGTGCAACAGCAGCACAAGTTGCAACAGCCTTAAATGCAGGTAGAGGATTTATGAATTATACAGGTCATGGTTCAAATACATCATGGTCAACTACCGGTTTTAGTAACACAAATATAAATGCTTTAACTAATGATAATACATTACCTTTTATTGTTAGTGTTGCTTGTGTAAACGGTAATTTTACCGGGACTACTTGTTTTGCTGAAGCTTGGCTTAGAGCAACTAATAGTGCAACAGGAGCACCTACAGGAGCTGTTAATATATATGCTTCTACTATAAATCAACCATGGAATGAACCAATGAGAGGTCAAGATATTATAACTGAACTCCTTGTAAATGAAGAAAAAAATACTATTGGCGGTCTTTTCTTTAATGGTTCAAGTGGTATGTTGGATGTTTATCCGGGTACAAGTGGTGTAAATACTATGAGAACTTGGCATATTTTTGGTGATGCTTCTTTACAAGTACGAACAACACCTCCAATGGAAATGATTATAAATGCTTCAGAAACATTATTTATTGGCTTAGATACATATACAGTAACTGTCGATACTCCCGGAGCCTTAGTATCATTGTATCATCCTGAAAATGACGAGTTACTTGGATTTGCTTTCGCTGATGAAATTGGTGAAGCTAATATTTCTCTTGAGAATCCATTGACAGAACCTTGTACATTACTTTTAACAACATCTGCTTATAATAGAATTACCGATATTCGTGAAGTAGGAGTTATTCCTAATGAAGGACCATATTTAGTTTATGAGTCTGTTTCTTTTCCTGAAAATCAAGGACCAAATTTTGGTAGTACAACAAGTATGAATGTTACTTTTTATAATGTAGGTTCAGAAGATGCCGAAAATGTATCTGTTACTTTAATCAGTAATGATGAATATATTGAAATTATAAGTAATGAAGCTGAATTGAGTTTAGTAGAATCTGAAGGATATTTTGAACTTACTGATGCCTTTGAGTTTAGTGTTGCTGATGATGTTCCCGACCAACACTCAGCTCAGTTTACAATTATTGCTGAAGATACTGAAAATCAATGGACTATGAATTTTACTATAAATCTAAATGCTCCAATTTTAGCTTTTGGAGACTATTTTATAGTTGAAAATACCGGTAATAATAATGATCGTTTAGATCCGGGTGAAACTGTAGAAATTTATATTCCATTTTTCAATTCAGGACATGCTACTTCTTCAAATGGTTCTATTATTATGTTTACAAACAATCCTCAAATTTATATTGCAGAAAATAGTTTAATCGTTAATAACATTGAAGCTGATAGCGTAAGTTATGCAGTATATTCAGTTACTGCTGACGAAGAAATTGAGCTTGGTTCTAGAGTTAATTTTGGTTATTTTGCAGAATTTTCTTCACATCAATTCCAGAATAATTTTGATATTCCTGTTGGATTATTAATTGAAGATTTTGAAACAGCTGATTTGTCAAGTTTCGAATGGGCTAACAATAGTATGAATCCTTGGGAAATAATTGAAGATGTCGTATATGAGGGTACTTATAGCTTAAAATCAGGTAATATCTCTGATAATCAAACTTCTACTTTGTCAATTTCAAGAACTTTGACTGCTCCCGGTATTATTTCTTTCTGGATTAAGGTCTCAAGTGAACCTGTACTTGATAAGTTACAATTCTATATTAATAATAATGTTGTAGAATCTTGGTCTGGTGAACAAGATTGGATATTTGTAGAATATGAAGTCGAACAAGGAAATAATTTATTCAGATGGGTTTATCGTAAGGATGGTTCCGGAGCTGAAGGATTAGATTCTGCATGGATAGATTTTATTACGTTCCCTCTTAGTGGTGGAACTCAAATTAATGGACCTTTAATGTATCTAAATACAAACTTAATAGAGTTTAATGATACAATAATAGGTGGAACTTATATGGCAGAGTTTTCAATTGTGAATTTTGGTAACCAATCATTACAGGGAACAATAAATTCACCTGATGGATATTCAGTATATCTAAATAATGAAACAAGAGAGGAATCATTAACTTATAATATTATCCCAAATAGTAATAATAACTATTCTGTAGTATTTAGACCTATTGATGATATTAGTTATGATAGCTATATCATAATAACAAGTAATGATGAAAATACTCCTGCTGATTCTATTCATATTATTGGAGGAGATTTTACTTCTATTGGAGATGTTGAAATCCCTGTATTGAGTACATCATTAATGGGTAACTATCCAAATCCGTTTAATCCTGAAACAGAAATTAAATTTTCTGTAGCGAGTGAACAAAAAGTAGAAATTTCCGTTTATAATATTAAAGGTCAATTAGTCAAAACTTTAGTAAATAAAAGTTTTGATAAAGGAAGACATAGTGTTATTTGGACCGGTAAAGATCAAGTTAATAGAAATGTTTCATCCGGTGTTTACTTTTACAAATTTAGTACTCCTGAAAAAGTTCAAGTAAGAAAGATGATGTTAATTAAATAAATAAAATTTAACAAATTTAAGGGATAAACTTTTGTTTATCCCTTATTTTAATGTTTTTATTTTGCAGTAAATAGAGAGATAAAATAGTTTTTTTATATGCTTTAAATAAATATCGTAAAACTTCTTGACATAATATAGAACATACATTTTTTTGTACTTAATAAAAAAAATATAATAAAAAGATTTTATATATCCTAAGGAGGAATAATGGCTAAAGGAAAATCATTTGCAGCAAAGCTTGCCCATGAACAAAGTACTGAAGGAAAAATAATTTGCCCTGTTTGTAATCAGGAAATTAAAAAGATAAAATTAATCTTATCTCGTGATTCAAAAGCCGGAACTTGGGCACCTAAGTATGATTTTAGAGATATTTGTAAATGCAATGAACAAGACATAATGAATGGTAAAGTATAATATTTTTATATTATAATTGTATTTTCATTAATGAGCTCTTTACCCTCTTATTTTGATAAGAGGGTGTTTATTTTTGTAATATATACAATTAATATGAGTTTAAAATATATATAATAAGATCTTTTAAAATAGAAATAAATATATGCTTTAATTGGAGAATAATAATGAGATTTTGTAAGCATTTAATGCTTTTTTTAATTTTCAATACCGTCGTTTTAAGCTATGCTCAAGTTATCCCTCATCCATTAAAAAAACATACTATCTCGGATAATCTTTTAAGTAATCAAATAAAAAATTTAAATACTAGTGATTTCTATAATGCTAAACGTAATAAAGATTTAACAAACAATATTTTAGTATTAAGAGTAGCTTTTCCTAATCTGGATTTTGTTGGAGATGAAGTTTTTCCTACTTTTCATCCACATAATTATGAATATTTTGATAAATATTTACAGCATTTAAAAAATTATTATCTTGATGCATCCCATGGGCAATATGAGTTAAATTATGATATTTCTTCAGATGTTTATGTTGCAGATAATAATTATGAATGGTACGGTGATGATGAAAATGAATCATTAAGAAGAGTTCTATTAGTTGACGAAATTATTAATAAAGCAGATTCAGGTATAGATTTTTCTCAATATGAAGCAATTATAGTTTTTCATTCCGGAGCAGGACAAGAGACTGATATTAATAATACTCAAACAAATTCTTTATGGAGTACTTTTATGTCAGTTGGAACTTTTAATTATTATTTAGCTCCTGAAGATGAGAATTATCAAGGTATTTTAACTCAAGATAATTCATATATAACAAAAGTTGCTTTTTTGCCTGAATGGGAGTTTCATCAAGATTTCCCTGAAGATGAGAATTATAGTTTTGATATTTTAGGTGTTTTAGCTAATCAATATGGTAGAATATTAGATTTACCATCTTTGCATGATAATGTTTCAGAAAATGGATCTTCTGCCGGTGTAGGTAATTTTGATATAATGGGTACAGGTATGTGGAATAATAATGGTAAAATCCCTTGTTTACCTTCAGCTTGGACGAGATATTTTGCAGGTTGGGAAGTACCGGTTCTTATTAAAGGTAATCAAGAAGATATTAAGATTTCATATCCTATGTCAAATTATACAGCTGAGGATGTAAATAAATTATATAAAGTAGAAATTTCAGAGAAAGAGTATTTTCTTATTGAAAACAGACAACAGAATTTTATACGGGATTTTGTTGAATATGATGGTCAGGTAGTTGAATTTGCTTTACATAGTTTTGAATTACTTCCCGAAGAAGAACAAGATTATTATCCCGGATTGCCTTATAATATACCTATTGTAAATTTGATGAATAATAATTTACGAGGAAGCGAATGGGATTATTTCTTACCTTATTATGTTGACGAATCATATAATTTCTATGGACCAGGTTTGTTAATCTGGCATATAGATGAAAATATTATTGAAAATAAAATAGAAGATAATACGATTAACGGTAATGCTTTACATAAAGGTGTTGACTTAGAAGAAGCTGACGGAATCCAACATATGGATTCTGCAATGCCTGATAATTATATGCGTGGTGGCCCTTATGATTCTTTTAGAGTAGGTAATAATACATATTTTGGTAAACAAATAAATCCTGAGACAGGCTTTTTCTCTAGTCCTGATGCTTCAAGCTATTACGGTGGCACAAATTTTGAAATATATAATATTAGTGAATCTGATACTATTATGACATTTTCTGTTAAATTTGACCCTTGGTGTCAAGCAAACTTTCATTCGGAGAATTTTTTAGAGCCCTTTGTTTATGATTTTAATAATGACGGAGTTGATGAAGTACATTTCATCGGTAGTGATGGTTTTTTGAGTATATTTGAGAATAATGAGTTAATTCATAATATTGAAATCGAAAGTGATACTATAGCTTTTAATTACACTTTTAACGACAATGATAAACTAGTTATCCCAACACAGGATAAGTTTTATAATATTGAAGCAAAACTCTATGCTTGGAACGGTAATGTATCAAATAATCCATTTCCTTCAGCTGATCTTGTATGGCAAGGAGCTGATCTTGTATGGGCAGGTTCTGTAGTTTATATTGATGATGAATGGGAGTACGAAGGTAGTTACATTAAATGGATATTGCCGTTAAATACAGATGATGGACTAGAGACTAAAATATATTTTCTTGATGATGATTTTAACGAAATTACTTGTATTAGCATAGATTGTGCTA
>JALNXV010000211.1 GCA_023230175.1 Candidatus Cloacimonadota bacterium | reverse complement strand
GGCCTGTATAAAATAAAATTCTTTCTGTAGTAGTAGTTTTGCCCGCATCGATATGAGCAATTATCCCGATATTTCTAATGTTATTTAGGTCAGACATAAATCCTCTGATTTCTTATTTTTTCTTTTTGTATAATTCATAATAAAAAAATTATCTACTTAATTCATACTGTCTATGACAAATTAATATAGCTTATAAAAAAAGTCAATATTATTTTTGAAAAATCAGTAAGAAGATTGACAAAATACTAATTTTTCGATATAAGAGGGCATAAAAGAGGGTATAATATAAGAACTATTAGATAAATAAAAAAAGTATTGACAGTAGATTTTGTATTTGTTAATATATATTTAAAATTATTATAAGGATGTATTATGAAAGATTTATCTGTTGTATTGAGCTCTGATAAAATTAATTCTGAAATACTTATGGGTAATTATGTAATTGTTCGTGCTATGTTGGAAGCAGGTGTTAATGTTGTGACATCATATCCGGGGTCTCCAACACCGGAAATAGCCGATGCCATAAGTTTAGTAAAAGACAAGTATGATGATTTTTATTTTGAATTTTCTGTCAATGAAAAAGTAGCTACTGAGGTTGCTTTTGGGGCTTCAGTAAATGGATATTTATCATGTGTATTCTTTAAAAGTGTAGGGCTAAATGTTGCTGCTGATAGTTTTGTACAGCTTTCATTATTAGAATTAATTGGTGGTATGGTAATTATTCTTGGAGATGATCCCGGAGCAAATTCCTCACAAAACGAACAAGACAATCGACATTATGCTCGATTATCATATATGCCTATATTTGAACCCTCTAATCCTGCTGAACTTTATCCAATGTTTAAAGAAGCTTGTAGGAAATCTCAAGAAATGAAGATGCCTGTGATTTTTAGACTTTCTACTCATATTTGTCATGCTAAACAAAGAATATCTTTTGATAAATATACAAGAATTTTAAAAGATAAAGTTTCTAAATTTAGGCCGGAAAATGGTCCATATATCCCTATTACCAGTTCTGTATTTCCAATGAAAAGAAAGGCTTTACAAAAATTAAGTCAATTTGCTTTATATAGTGAAAATTCAAGATTTAATTATGTTGTTGATAATAATTCTGAATATGGAATTATTACTTCCGGATTGACTTATTTATCAGTCGAAGATTTTTTACATAATCAAAAAAATAAACCGGATATTTTAAAATTAGGCATTACTTATCCTTTGCCTGAACAAATGATTTGTAAGTATCTAAAAAAACATAAATTTATAAAAATATTAGAAGAACTTGATGATTTTCACGAACAGTTAATTAAAACAATTGCATTTAATAACAAGATTAGTACAACTATTTTAGGTAAACAAGAAATTGAGGACCGGATTGGCGAATATAGTCCTGATAAAGTTGAAAGTATATTGTTAAATACTTGGCCTGATTTATTTAATTGTTCTCCAAAGTATTCAATTGAAAAAATTGAAAATCCTATTCCTCGACCAGCTCAATTATGTCCGGGATGTGGTCATAGATCAGCTTTTTATGCAATTAAACAAGCCCTACAGAAAGATGATATTTCTGTAGCTGATATTGGTTGTCATACTTTAGGATTTTTACCTCCTTATAATTTAGGGCAAGCTTTGCTGAGTATGGGTCATTCCAATGGAACAGCTGCCGGTTTGTCAATATTTAATGATAAACGGAAAGTTGTCTCTTTTCTTGGTGATTCTACTTTTTATCATGCAGGGATACCCGGTATTATAAACGCAGTCTATAATAACCATAAACATACTTTGATAATATTAGAAAATGGAACTACCGCTATGACCGGTCATCAAGAGCATCCCGCTACCGGAAAGAATTTCAATAATGATACTCAAAAGATTCCTCTAAGAAATGTTTTAGAAGGTCTTGGTATTAAAAGTATTAGAGAAATAGATACTTATGCACAATCAAAATTAATTCAAGCTGTTAAAGATGCGATGGCAGAAGATAATTTCTCTGTCGTTATTGCAAAACATCCTTGTATGTTAAAATTTGTTAGAAGTGTTCGAAGAGCAAAAAAAGCTTTACCGAAACCTGTAGTTATTACTGCAAAATGTAATAAAAAATATAAATGTATCAGTGAGTTTGCTTGTCCAAGCTATCAGATAGATGAAAATGGGCAAGTTTGGGTTCAAACAGATTTATGTATTGGTGATGGTTCTTGTAAACAGACTTGTCCTTCAGATGCAATTGAAAGTCAAAAGATAGGAGATAATAATGATTAGCCCTTTTAATATATATATGATTGGTGTTGGTGGTCAAGGTATCGGATTGTTAAGCGAAACTTTACTTAGAGCTGCTGATTATGCAGGTTATGAAGTGATTGGTGTTGATACTCATGGTTTAGCTCAAAGAGGTGGAACTGTTAGCTCTCACTTAAGGCTTGGTAAGGAAGCAAAATCTCCTTTGATTAAACCCGGTAATGCTGATTTAGTTATTGCGTTGGAAAGATATGAGGCACATAGAGCATTAATTGAATATTCTAAAATAGGGAGTATTTTGGTTTATTATGATGCAGTCTGGCAACCATTAAATGTTCGTTTACAGAAAGATAAGTTGCTAAAAGAGGAGAGCTTAGTTCGGATAGCTATGTTAAAAAAGGTTAGTTTAAAAAAAGTATATGTTGAAGATTTAAGTGATTCAAGAATGCAGAATGTAGCCATTTTATCTTTTTTAAATCGTAATCAAATTATAGAAAAAATTACTCAAAATGATTATCTTAAAGCTATGTATGACATATTACCGGAACACATAGTTGAGAAGAATATAAAATTATTTGAATCTACTTTATAATTCTGGTTTGTAAATTAAATATACATAATTTGAGGTTTAAAAAATTATTAAAGCTTGTTAATAATAATGTTGTGCGAGCATCCCTGCTTGCACTTTGTTTTGTTGTGCGAGCATCCCTGCTTGCACTTTGTTTTTCCTACAAGCTGGAAGCTTGTAGAACGTTTTGTCGTGCGAGCATCCCTGCTTGCACTTTGTTTTTCCTACAGGCTTAAAAAACGTGCAAAAACATTATTCAGCAGTTTTTTATATGAGCCTTTTTCTTAACAAATTTATCTAAATTATTATCGCTTTCCTTTGACTAATAAACTTGTAAACGCAATTCAAATATTACTTATTTTGTATATTTATATTTATAAATTAATAAGTGTAAATCAAACAGTACTTTGTTGATATTTATTTTTGTTTTGTAAAGTTATAATATCAGGTTTTTATGCCGGCTAAATACCTGAAATATATAGCTTAGGTACAGGAGACCTACAGGAGATGTTATTTCCTGTAGGTCTCCTGTACCTAAGCTGTTATATATAGCCGAGTCTTTAATTCATAACTGATTATTTACCAATAAGTTAGATATATGGATTTCGTTTAGTTTATAATTATGATAGAAAACATAAAACAAATTTGTTTTACAGATTATTTTTATTTGCTATATTTGATTTAAATTGTTAAGTAATCTTCATTTTATAAATAGCTTTTTTTGAGCAAACATAAGAGTAATTATTAAAATTGTTAAGATTGCACTTTGTTTTGTTGTGCGAGCATCCCTGCTTGCACTTGTTTTTCCTACAAGCTGGAAGCTTGTAGAACGTTTTGTTGTGCGAGCATCCTTGCTTGCACTTAAAACCTTAATTAGTATATATTTAATATATTATTATACTACAAGCAGGAAGTTCGTCGAACTTTTTAGAACATATTTGATATTATGCAACAGCCTTTATTCCTGAAATTTGAGGGGAAGAAAGAGAAACCCCTATAAAAGAAAAATTAAAAGCAAGAACTAAATTATTCTACTTGAATTTATTGAATAAGTTTATATATAAAAATCAAGATATGCATAGATTTGTAAATAAAACGCTTGACATTTTGTCAATCTGTTTAGTTATTTATCTTAGAGGTGATAATGAGTAAAGTTCAATATATAAATAGAAAAACAAAAAAGATTTGTGAGGAGAAGATACCCGGAGAAAAATACTTAAGATATCTCTATTATTCCACAACCGGAAAATTTTTATTGAAAGCACTTATAATCAAAAAAATGATTAGTGATATTTATGGTATTCTTATGAAAATGTCATTCACAAAAAGTAAAGTGAAACAATTTGTGGATGAATTTAATATAGATATGGATTTATTTGAAAAACCTGACAATGGATTTGATTCCTTTAATGAATTTTTTATTAGAAAGATAAACCCTGTTAAATATCATATAGATAATAATGAAGATATTTTAATATCTCCTGCAGATGGTAAAATATTAGCTTTTGATAAGGTTCAAGAAAGAACCTTTAATATAAAAGGGATAGACTTAGATTTAGAAAAACTTTTACAGGATAAGCAGATTTCTAAAAGATACAGGCAAGGCTCAATGGTGATAATTAGATTGGCTCCGGCAGATTATCACAGATTTCATTTCCCATGTGATTGTATTCCAAGTGCAACAAATCTAATCAAAGGCAAATATTATTCTGTATCGCCGATAGCTTTGAGAGAGATTACAGATGTATTTTTGCAAAATAAAAGAACTGTATGCTATTTAGATAAAACACCTTTTGGTAAGATAGCATACTTGGAAATTGGGGCTACAATGGTAGGTTCAATTAAGCAAACTTATTATAATTCAAAAAAGAAATATATACCTATGTTAGTTTTTAAGGGTCAAGAAAAAGGCTATTTTGAGTTTGGTGGTTCATCAATAGTATTACTTTTTGAAGAGGATAAGATAATTTTAGATAAAGATTTGCTTGAAAATACAAATAGAGGATTTGAGACTAGTATAAGATTTGGTGAATCAATTGGAAGAGTAAAAGATGAAAATAACAGCTGATTTACACTCACATTCAGGATATGCCGGAGGTGTTGGTAATATACAGTTAAAAGATATAGCTGAGACTATGCAATATAAAGGCATTAATGTTTATGGGACCGGTGATTGTCTTTTACTTCAACGGAGTAATGAGCTGAGAAAAGAGTTGATCTCTTGTGACAATGGTTTGTATAAAATAAAAGATAATTCAAAAGCAAATTTTCTTTTACAAACAGAAGTTATATTAACTACTAAGGGTCGGTCATCGTATATGAAGAATAAGTTGATGGCTCATCATATTATCCTTTTTCCCAATTTTGAATCTATTGATAAAATGCAGGCATATATGATTAAATGGAAACAAAAAAATACTATTGGAAGACCATATATTGTTACTGAATGTAGAGAACGTTTAATTGACATCCTTTACGAAATAAAGAATATCCATCCTTTGATAGAGATAATACCTGCTCATATTGTTACTCCTGATGGTGTGATGGGAAGTGCTAATAGATTAAGTCATCCGGAAGAGTTTTACGGAGATTTTTTTAAAGAAATAAATGCCCTTGAAACAGGTTTGAGTGCTGATCCGGGAATGCTTTGTGAGGTTGAAGGTTTAAGTCATTTGACGATGGTTTCTTTTAGTGACGGGCATAGTTCTGCTCTTAATCGAATAGGTCGAGAATTTACTGTTTTTGATGTTAATGAAGTTTCTTATAAAGAGATAATTAATGCAATTAGAAATAATAAGATTTTATTTACTGCTGAATTTATGCCTGAAGAAGGAAGATATCATTTAACAGGACATAGGGCTAATAAACAAGGGCATAAAGAGGCAATTTATTTTGTAGATAATCCGCCTAAAGATTATTTTTGCCCTATTTGTAATAAGAAAATGGCTCCCGGAGTTGCTGATTGGATAAAGCAATTACCAAAAACGAAAAAAAGAAGTAAACATAATTTTCTTCATTTATTGCCATTGATAGAGGTGATTGCCTATGCTTATGGTTTAAAAAGTATAAAGTCGCCAAAGGTTTGTAAAACCTATTTAGATATATTGCAAAGCTTTGAAACAGAAATAGATTTGTGGCAATCCTCAGAAGAAAAAATAAGATTATTATTGACAAAATCAATTAGTGCAAATATTTTAAATGCTATAATAAAGGTAAAAAATCAAGATTTCTATTATGACCCTCCCGGTTTTGATGGAAATTATGGAGTGTTAAAAATTAATTTATAAGGAGATAGATATGAATTCTTCAATTTTTAAGGGTAGAAGAGAAAGACTTGGAAATTCTCTTGAAAATGGCGACATAGTAATAATTTTTTCTGCAAGTGATCCTGAAGGGATTAGTAGGTTTTTACAAAATAATAATTTTTTATATCTTACAGGAATTGTAGATGTTAGTGAAGCAATTCTTGCTTTGGCTAAAACTAATGATAAAATAAATGAAATGTTATTTATTAAGAGAAATATTCCTGAGAGAATTGTATGGGATGGTGCAAAAATGTATCCTGAAGAAGCTAAAGAGCTTTCCGGTATAGACAATATTAAATTTGTTGATGAATTTGACGATGTAATATTGGGTAATTTATTTGTTTCTAAAAAAGTATATATCAATGCCGGACTACAACA
>JALNXV010000210.1 GCA_023230175.1 Candidatus Cloacimonadota bacterium | reverse complement strand
AGGTCGACGTGGTCACCACCGGGACGTGCGGGGTGATGTCGGGGACCGCGGCGATCCTCTCGGTCCCGGTGGCGGCGCCGGGGACGTTCGAGCGGGCGGAGTGGGTCTGGCTGAACGGCGTCCCCTGCATGCCCGGCCCCTGCCCGAACGAGCGTCTTGGCCTCGTCGACCTGATCGTCTCGGGGACCGCCCACGCCGGGGCAGGCTACGGGGGTGGGCACCTCTTTCGCGATATCGTCGAGGGGCGCGAGATCGAGGTGGTGGTGGAGGCCGCCGACCGCTCGATCGAGGCGCGGGTGACCCTCGACGACCTTGCCTACGCCCGGATCTTCACCACCCGGAGCGCGTTTAAGAATTACACTGCCTACGTCAACACCAAACCGACCCGGGTGAAGACCATCTTCTCGGTCACGGGGCTGCAAGGGCCCTGCCGGGAGATCTCGGTCAGCGGGTGCGGCGAGATCAACCCGCTCGAAAACGACCCCGCAAGGCTTGCGATACGGGACGGGACGCCGGTCCTCCTGAACGGTTCGGTCGGTATCGTGACCGGCGAAGGGACCCGGAGCACCCCGGCCCGCCCCAACCTCACGGTCATCGCCGACATGGTCGGGATGCAGCCCCGCTACATGGGCGGCTTTGCGACCTCTGCCGGTCCCGAATGCATCACGAGCCTCGGTCTCGCGATCCCGGTCCTCGACGACCGGCAGGTCGCGGCCCTCCGCGTCCTCGACGAGGAGATCCTCCTGCCCGTGGCCGACATCAACACCCGCACCGTCCTTGGGGAAGGGACGTACGCCGACGTCTGGCAGCGGCCCGACCGGGAGGTGACCTACCACCCGGAGTGGTGTGAGGAGTGCTCGACCTGCGCTGTTGCCGCGGTCTGCCCGACGGGCGCGTTTACCCGCGAGACCGGGATCGACCACGACCGCTGCCTCGCCTGCACCGCCTGTCTCGCCGCCTGCCAAAACAACGCCCTCGAGGCCGGCGAGGGCTCGATCCGCGTCCGGGGACGGAGGGTGCCGATCACGCTCCGCCAGTCCGGCCGGACACTCGCCGAGGACCTCTGCCGGGACTTAAAAGAGATGGTCCTCGACCGTCGGTTCACCTTCACCGGGGGCGGGGGGCGGTGAGGGAGAAGTACCTCCTCCGGTGTCCGGGATGCGGCCGGCTCTTCCCCGACCACTACACCCTCGACTGCCCGTCGGGGTGCGACGCGCTTCTGCGGACGGTTTACCGGGAACGCCGGCTCATCCTCCAGGATCTTCCCGGGATCTTCCGCTACGCATCATGGCTCCCCATCGAGGGCCATCTCCGGATCGACGCCGGCCCGGTCTCCTACGCGAGTGAGGGGCTCGCCCGGGAACTCGGGCTCTCAAACCTCACAATCACCTTCTCGGGCTACTGGCCCGAGCGGGGCGGGCGGATGGAGACCTGCTCCTTCAAGGAGCTCGAGGCGCAGCCGACGGTGCTGCGCCTCCGGGAGAAGGGTGCCGGCGTCCTCCAGGTCTCGTCGGCGGGGAACACCGGCCGGGCCTTCTGCCAGGTTTCGGCCCTGACCGGGGCGCCGGTCGTGGTGGTGGTCCCGGCGTCCGCCGCCGACCGGCTCTGGACGACGGTTCCGTCCCCGAACGTCTGCCTCATCACGGTTGACGGGGACTACTCCGACTCCATCGCGTTCGGGCGGGAGGTCTGCTCCCTTTCCGGGTTCGTCCCCGAGGGCGGGGCGAAGAACGTCGCCCGCCGGGACGGGATGGGGACGGTGATGCTCGATGGGGCACTTTTTGCCGGCCGGCTCCCCGACTGCTACTTCCAGGCGGTCGGGAGCGGGACCGGGGGGATCGCCGCGTGGGAGGCTGCCGCCCGGCTCGTCGCCGACGGGCGGTTCGGTTCCCGCCTCCCGGCCCTCCACCTCTCCCAGAACCTCCCCTTCGTTCCGATGGTCCGGGCCTGGGAGGCGGGGAGGCGGGAGATCCTCCCGGCAGAGGATATGCCCGACGCCGAGGCCTCGATCGCCCGGGTCTCCGCCGACGTCCTGACGAACCGCCACCCGCCCTGGGGGGCCCGCGGCGGGGTCTACGACGCACTCCTCGCCTCCGGCGGCCGGATGTATGCGGTCTCTAACGACGACGCCCGGTCTGCCGGGCGGCTATTCACGGAGACGGAGGCGATCGACCTCGACCCGGCGGCGGCGGTCGCGGTCGCCTCGCTCGCCCGGGCGGTGGAGGAGGGATTCATCGGTCCGGATGACCACATCCTCCTGAACGTCACCGGCGGCGGCTACGCACGTGCAGCAGAAGAACTCGACCGCTACCCGGTGGAGCCCTGCCTCCGGGTAACAGCCGGTGCGGCCTTCGACGGGGACGTCCGTGACGCCGTCCGGGGGTGGCTCGCGGAGCAGGAGGCGATTGTCCGTGCGTGAAGATTCTATCCTCGACCGGCTCGCCGCCCTCGGGGTCGATACCGTGGCGACCCTCCCCTGCGACCGGACGCAGGACCTCTGTGCCCTCATCCCGGAGCGGTTCCGTGCTGTGAACCTCACCCGGGAGGAGGACGGCGTCGGGATCTCGGCTGGGCTCGCGATGGCCGGAGGACGGCCGGTGCTCCATATGCAGAGTTCGGGGCTCGGCAACTCCTTGAACGCGATCATGTCCCTCACCGTCACGTTCGGCCTCCCCCTCCCGGTCCTCGCGAGCTGGCGGGGGGTCTACCGGGAGGCGATCCCGGCCCAGGTGCCATTCAACCGGGCGGTCCCGGAGGTGCTTGCTGCGCTCAACATCCCGTATACCGTCATCCGAGGACCCGAAGATGAGGCGCTGATCGATACGGTCGTCCGCGACGCCTACGCCTCCATGCGACCCCACGTGGGCCTGATCCTCCCCTCGTTCTGGGAAGGGGCGGAGGAGGCCTGCCCGACGGAGCTGCTCTTCCCGGCCCGGGCACGGGAGTCTGCGGTGGAATACCGGCGGATCTTCCGCGACCCGACGATGACCCGGAACGACGCGATCCGCGTGATCGCCGCCGCCCTCGACAACGAGGCGGTCGTCGCAAACATCGGTGTCCCCTCAAAAGAGCTCTACGCGGCGAACGACCGGGACCTGAACCTCTACATGCTCGGGAGTTACACCCAGGCGACCCCGATCGGCCTCGGGCTCTCGCTCGCGACGGACCGGGACGTCGTCGTCCTCGACGGCGACGGGAGCCTGCTCGGGACCGCCGTCCTCCCGGTGGTTGCGGCGGAGGCGCCGGAGAACCTCACGATCGTCTGCCTGGACAACGGGGCCTTCGGGAGCACGGGGAACCAGTTGACGAACGCCTACGGCCAGGTGGACATGGAACTCCTCGCCCGTGCCGCCGGGATCCGGCGGACCTGCAAGGTGCAGGACGAGCGGGAGCTCCGGAAGGCCTGGGAGAACCGGGGCCGGGGGCCGACCTTCATCCATGTGGTCCTGAAGCCCGGGAATGCACCGGTCCCGAATATTCCGCTCTCTCCGGGGGAGATCCGGAAGCGGTTTGTGCGGGCGATTAGGGGTGATTTGTAGCCTCTTCTGCCGTTCGGCGCGGCGCCGGTTTTTCGGGCCATAACGGTTGTTTTTTGATCCAGAATCGATCCGAAAGGCCCGATGTGCAGACGAACGGCACAGAAGAGGTATATGGAAGAACGTTGACCACTTACGCGTGGATTCCGGTGCAAACCTGTTCACACCTCTGGAGGAGCCTTTATGGACGAAGAAAAATTCAATCAACTCTTAGGAGCTCTGTCGGTGCCGGTCATCGTCCTGGCCTTCTTTCCTCTCTGGATGGTCGTCTCTTCGATGAATATCCGGGCGGATCCGGACCCGCGGCTTTTGATTGGAGCGGTCTATGCCGTGGCAGTGACGTTGTCGTTTATCTATTTCGGCCTGAAGTTACGGAGCATTGGTGATACAAAGGGAGTTAAACCCGTTCGTTGATGGGAGATGGGAGGTCGTGTATGATACACAAGACGCTGCCCCTCCTGTGCTGAATATGTAAAGAAGTTAGACAGAAGCCGTAAATGAGCGGACGTTTTCATCCCTCTTACCGTAGCGAGGCGGGTGAAGCGTGCGGCGAAAGATATCGATGGACACACTCGTAACGGGACTCTTCGTCGCGATGCTCCTTCTCTTGCTCTTCTACGAACCTCTCAGGAAGTTCCATCCGGCGGTCACCCTCTCCTCATGCTCTTTGGCCCGGCTGTCGGTCTCGTTCTCCTGGCGCTCATGGTATTCTGCATCATCGGGATGGTGCTCCTCGTCGGCGGGCAATTTTTGTCGGGTCAAAAAATTACCAAGGAGCATATTGCCTGCGTGAGTGGGTTGGTCCCCGTTGACGGCCAGAGGTGTGATTGCTGTGCAGGTGAGTTCCCGCGGGCCTGAGGGCCGCACCGGCAGGTTAACATTGTTATCGTTCAAAATTTTGAACATATGTTCGATGATAAGAACATGTTCTCCGGGGCCTCGTTCACGCTTCTCCGTTTCCTGGGCCGGCACTATCACGACGGCTACTATGTCCGCGAGCTCGCCCGGCTGCTCGGGATCGGGGTGGGTTCGGCCAGTGAGACGCTTGCCCGCCTGGCAGGGGCTGGCCTGGTGCACCGTGAAGAGCGTGGGCGCCTTGTTGTCTATCGGGCAGCGATGGAGAGCCCGCTTCTTCGTGAAGTGAAGATCTGTGCCACACTCATCGAGCTCAACCCACTGATCCTTCACCTGCGAAGCAGCGGCGTAACGAGGGTGTTCCTCTTCGGGAGCACGGCGACCGGCGATGATACCCACGAGAGCGACATCGATCTCGTCATCGAGACAGGGGATGCAGGGGCTGCAGCGGAGAGCGTCGCCGTGGTTCAGGCCGGGCTCGACCGCGAGATCTCGCCGCTCATCCTCACACCCCGCGAGTTTCGGTCCTTAAAGACCACCGATCCGGCTCTCTACGAGCGGATTTGTGCGGGAAAGATCCTGATCGAGGAGGAGCCATGAAGTATCGGTTCGAGCAGTGCCTCGATCGGGGAAAAATTGTCCGTATCCCGGTCGACCCCGGGCTGGTCGCAAAAGAGCTGCGGGAAGCGGAGCAGGACCTGGCTGCAGCAGAGCATTCACTTGCGGAGCGGAATGTGAAGTGGGCAATCATCCAGGGCTATTACGCTCAGTTCCATGCCCTTCGCGCCCTTGTCTTCTCCGGGGGTTACCGCGAAAAGAGTCATTCCTGCCTCAAATATGCCGTCGAGGCCCTCTATGTCGATGAAGGCCTTCTCCCGGCATCTGTTCTTGAAGACTTCAATTTCGCCATGCGCACGCGAGAAGGCGCGGATTATGGCTGTGTTTACTCGGAAGCCGATGCACGCGACGTGGTGGCATCGGCGAGCGTGGTGGTGGACCAGATCGGGCGATTGCTCGGTTGAGAATGTGTGAAGGAGTTATGCAGAAGACATAAATGAGCGGATGTTTCAGATCCCTCTTACTGTAGCGAGGCGGGCGAAGCGTGCGGCGCAAGGTACCGATGGACACACTCGTAACGGGACTTTTCGTCGCGATGCCCCTTCTCTTGCTCTTCTAAGAACCTCTCAGGAAGTTCCATCCGGCGCTCGACCCTCTCCTCATGCTTTTTGGCCAGGGTGTTGGCCTCGTTCTCCTGGCGCTCATGGTATTCTGCATCGTCGGCCTGGTGTTGCTCGTCGTCCGGCGTCTGTACGGCCTTTGCCATGGGGGATGACGGCAGTTATCCTGATAGAGTTCTTCTCCGCACAGAGAGATCCGTTCCGGGATCGATCAACCTGGATGCGAGCGTCTCTCTTAATCCCTTGTGGAGATCCAGGCTCTTTATTTCCGGTAACAACTCCCGGACGTGTAGATGAACGTGACAGAAAAGGTATATCCCCGGACGTCCAGGTCATCATACATGGAGCGCAAATATCTCATCGCGTTGCTGCTCGTCGGCATTGCGGCCGGCCTGTATGCAGTCATCACCTATCAATGGATCCTGGGGATCATCATCGTTGCACTGGTGGCGCTGATTCTGGTCGCGAGCGACGTCGCGGGGCGGAGCAAGGTGTAGCCGTCGGCGACCGCCACCGACATGGAAGATTTATCTCCACCGGAGCCCTCCCCCGTCCATGCGCATCACCCGCATGGCCCTCCTCCTCACCGCCCTCGCCCTCTTCCTCGCCGCCTTCCTGGTGGTCCGGTTCGACGACCCAGCGGTCCCGCCCGCCGTCCCGGTCGTCTTCCTGGTCGGCCTCGCCCTCCCCTCCTACGTCGCACTCGTCCGCTGGCTCGGCCCAGCCCGCGGCATCGCGCTCCTCCTTCTCCTGAGCATCCTCCCGCTCGCCGTCGAGGCATACGCCGTCGCGACCGGCGTCCCGTATGGCAACTTCGCCTACGCGGCCGACCTCGGCTACCGGGTCTTCGATCATGTCCCCTGGACGGTCGCCTTCGCCTACCTCCCGATGCTCCTCGGCGCCGTGACCCTCGCCGGGGCT
>JALNXV010000209.1 GCA_023230175.1 Candidatus Cloacimonadota bacterium | reverse complement strand
CGTCTCTGAGAAGAGAACAGGCTTTTCTTCCGATGGCTGCCTTCTTGGCGATATTGGTCTTTGTTCCCTGCTCGAATGAGTAGAGCATCATTGTCTGATTCACGCATTGGATCCCGCCATGTGTACGAACGGCATAGCCGTTTTCTTCCAATCGTGCGAACATGCGCCTGGCAGTTGATTCTGATACTCCAAGGAGCTTCATGGTGTCTGAAAGCGACAGCTTCTGCTCTCTTGAGAGACAAGTCATCAGCTTGTGTTCTTGTTCAATCTTCATAGTTCTTTTTCAGTTAAGCTGCTTGAGAAATCCGTTGATTTCATGCAATCCATCAAGGATTCCGATTTCAAGGTCGTTTTCGATGCTTGAATAGGCAGGAAGCACAGCCAGCTTGTCCTGTGCTGCTGCATCGACTCTGTGTATTCCGAATGTATTGCATGGCTCGAGTGCAAGAACATAGTCGTGGGACTTCATGTTCTTCCATTGAACCAGATTTGGAAGATTCGCAGTGTCGAACGATACATAAGCTCCAAGTTCAAGTCTCTTGTTGTATATCATGCCGAATGCCCTGTCTCCGAATCCTGTTCGGAAGTACAGCTCTTCGCCTCGGCCGTCAACCGGAGCCATCATGTGAATTGAGTCCGTGGAGAGTTCATTCATCGGGGTTACGACTTCAGAATGGGAAGCTTCTACCAAGCTGTCCGCCTGAAGAAGCGGAAATCCGAAATTAAAGTGATAAAGCAGCATGTACGGTTCGTCTGCTGCTTCGAAATTCGTTATGGTGTCATGGATTCTGATTGATTTGCTTTCAAGAGTGGTTTCAATACTGCGTCTGATTGAAAGATGGCGACCGTACATCTTTGTGTGATGAGTCTCTCCCTCGGCTCTGAGAATATACTGGTCTTGATTCCAGTACTGGCTTGTGCCGAAGTTCTGGGCTGGAACCCATCCGATTCTTCCATGAGTCGGGTAGTTACCGTCGGATTTGCATTCATCTCCGACGTTGTCCAGTCCGCAGGTCACCATCATGCCCCCAGACCATTGTTCGCAGAACTCTCCATCATAAGGGGAGAACCCAAAAGGAGAGACCAGTCCGTTCTTGCTCTGAAAAGAGAAATTGACGCCCTTGAAGGATAGGTCGAATAGATCCATGCATCTGTCTGGAACTACGGTGAACCGCAGCCCTGCTGCATTGTGGAATTCAGCGATCCTGGTTCCTTCTCCACGTCCGTGAAGGAGCTGAGATTCCCTTATTCCCGCAATCTGATCTATGTTACCCAATTTCTTCAAGAGCTCAATGTCCATTTTTATTGCTTCCTATATTGCTTATTTAATTTCTACAATATCGAATCCAAGCATCTTCCCGAATGCTTTGATCTCTTCGGCATTGCCGTTGTAGACCATCGCTGAGTGATGTGTTCCGCCCGCTTCAGAGTATTCCTTGAGGAACTCTCTTATTGGCTTGCAGGGCTTGAGCCATCCTTGGGTGGCTTTGCCGTACACTCCATTCCGAAGACCTGCATCCACAATCTTTGCTTCGGTGATTATCATGGAGAATCTATCTCCCATCGGAGCAAGGTTCACATAGACAACGTTTCCTGGCCTGTAGCAGTTGTACATGGCAGTCGTGTCTCCGCAGGAATTGTAATTGAACTTCGTGTCTGTTACCAACGGCTTCCATTGGGAAAGATTCGGATTGCTTTCGCCCATGTGGCTGAGAAGAATAAGGTCTTCTTCCCAATCTGGGCAGAACATCTCGGTGAATGATGTTTCCGGATATATCGACATCAAGGCTCCTACAAGTCCAGCTGTAAGCACATCGCCTTCTCCTGCATATCCATGTCTGGTTCCAAGAATCTTGCAGCATTCTACGAACGGCATCTTCGGAAGTCCGCATTTGTCCAGCGTAAGGAAGTTGACAGTGCAGCTGTCAATCTTCTCCGCTTCCATCCATTTCCTGATTGCAAGGCCTGACTTGGTAGATGCTCTGTAGCTCTTTTCATCATTTACCTGAACATCATATTTCTGGCGGTCTGAGGCAATCTCGGCATCAATCTCCTTTTCGGAGACCTGAGCAATGAACTTCTTCACAACCTCAGGCGTCATGTATTTGACTTCAGGCCCTATTGCTTTCTTGTAATGCTCTTCCGAGACAAGGAAATCTCCCATTCCAGTGAAAGAGCCACCGACTGATCCCACTGTTTCTTTCTTGAAGAACTTGGCTGCTGCTGCGGCACGGCACATCGAGACCACTTCGGAGACGACATTGCTGTGAAGCGCATGTCCAACGCAGAGGTAGTATGGCTTGCCGTTCTGCTTGAGCATGTTGGTCAGGTCCTGAACTCCATGTATTCCATGGTTCGGGCTTATCCCGTCATAGTACTGCTGAACTTTCGAGAGCCTGTAGTCAGGCGTAGTATCGAAGACCACAATAGGTGCTTTGAGCGAGAGAATGGCCTTGATTGATTCCAGCGAAGGAGAGTATGCGAGATTCTGTGTAATCACAGCATCTACATCGGCATTGTTGAACTTCTCCGCTGCCCTGTCAAACTCAGGCTTGATCCTGCAGATTTCATCGGTTCTGACGATTTCGAGCCCTTGGCTCTCAAGCATCCTGATGAGCATTTCCATATAATCGACCATTGAATCCCTTTCGTGAGGATTGCTGTCGTCGTAAAGCTTGATGTAGAGGGGCAGATACCCGACTTTGATTTTATTATTCATTTCTGACTCCTTTTTCAGCCGTAGATTGATTTTCTTGCACCATCAATCAGGTTCTTTGCATTGTTGTACATGATGTCTTCGACATCTTTCTTTCCAAGCCCAAGCTTGGTACATGCTCTCTTGAGGGCCAGAAGCTCCTCATAGGCAAAGAATGTAAGATGCTTGGCTTCCTCGGATGAAACTTCTCTCATGTGCGGATCACTGGAAATGTCGCCGTAAAGTCCAGGAGGAACAAGGTTCACGTATGTTTCTCCTTCTTCGATTCTATGAGTTCTCATGCGGAGAATCGGCATGTCTGTTCCGAACATGGCATGAGTCGGACCTGCATTCTTCAGCAGCTCTGTGATTGCATATTCGCAGCAGTTGGCGCAGAAGTCATACATCAGATCAGGGGCTTTGTTCAGGTAATCGGTGAATGCATTGCCAACATTCGCCTTTGTGTAAGCTCTTCCGATATGAGCAATGATGAGCCTTACATTCGGGAAGTCCCTCTTGATTTCCAGAATCTGCTCAAGGTTCACAGGGTCTTTGAGCCTTCCGCTTCTTGGAATATGAAGCATGACGATTGCACCGAGCTTGTTCATTCTTTCCAGCTGATATCTTGGGAAGAAATCGAACACTCTGATTTCATCGTCCGGTATGTATTTCGGCGCAAGGGAGAGGTATGATTTGAGTCCAAGGAATCCGCCTTGCCTGATCTTCTTCTCAAGGTCGTCGGGTGTCTCCTCTGGGTGGCTGAAGTACAGCGCGTTCCACCCCGTCTTCTTGGCTGATTCCGAAACATATTGGTTGTTCGCTGCCCATCCGCCTTTGCTTGTGAACATCAGGGCACTTACATCTTTTCCAGGGAACATCAGACGATAGGTTTCCTGAAGGTCTTCAATGCTGTCATCAAGCGCGACCTTGGAAGGCCATGATACTGTGAAATGCTCTTTCCCTTCCTTCGGTGCATCCTGCTTCACGAACTTATCCAGCCAGACATGGCAATGGACGTCGAGCATCTTCTTTGGAAGAAAATCCTTCAGTTCATCATTCCAGATGTGTTTGTCATAATCTGTCAATTCAAATAATGCCATATGCTTCTCCTTTTATCTATCTGCTTTCTCCGAGTCTGCCTGCCAGAGCCTTGTATTGCTCCAAGAGGGCACGGAAACGCTTTGTTCTTATTCTATCCGGGCTAATTGCTGCAACCTCTACAGAAATTGAATCTGAAGTGATTCCATAGCCTCTCATGGCAAGCTTTGCGGCTCCTACGCATGAAAGGTCTGCAATTCCCGGTATTCTTACTGGAATCCCTGAAATATCTGAGAGCATCTGGCTCCATGGCTTGCTTTTTGATGCTCCTCCTGAAAGGATTATTCCTTCCGAAGAAGGATGTGTGTTGAATGATTCCATCATCCAGACAGTCTGAAAAACAACGCCTTCCATAATAGAACGCATTATGTCGAATCTGTCATGTGATAGGTCAAGCCCTGAAAAAGAGGCTTTTGTGAAGTTGCATCCCTTCTTGTATTGACCGGAGAATGGGAAGAAGAAAAGTCCGTTCTCAGATGCCTTCCGCTTCTCGACTTCGTCGTCAATTGTACGGTATTGAATGTTTCCCGCTACGGAGTTGCGGAACCAGTCCAGGCAGATGCCGCCTGATGAAAGCGAGAGCATGGATCCCCATTTGCCCGGTGTTGCAGAGACGGATTGCGAGAGCCCTTGAGTGAAATCTGGGAAATCACTCAATGCTGTCACTACCCAGCATGTTCCGGATCCTATGACCATGTCGCCATTGTTCACAGCGCCAGCTCCGAGTGCTACAGCATATTGGTCATGTGCCCCGGCGACTAAGATTGTGCTTTGATTCAGTCCAAGTTCTTCAGCTGCTTTCTTAGTCAGATGACCTATTACATCTCCGGAATGGACGATTCTTGGAAGCTGCTTTTCGCTGATTCCTGCAAATTCAAGGATCCTTTTGTCGTAAATGCCTTTCTGAATATCGGCTGTTTGATTTATTCCCGCATCAGATAGATCGATGGCTGGAATTCCAGTCATCTTCATTGAGATATAATCAGGAACCGAAAGGAACATTGCGGTCTTTGAAAAGAGCGTTGGCTCGTTTTCCCTCATCCATCTTATGTCCAGCGGCAGAAGACAGGTGCCTAATTCCCAGCCTGTCTTCTCATACATGTATCGTTCAGAGCCGATTTCAGAAACGAATTCATCATGCTGACGAGTTCCTCTGAGGTCGTTCCATACTATGGCAGGGCGTACCGGGGTTCCTTCTGAATCCACTGCAACCATTGTGCCGCCTTGCAGTGACAGAGATATTGCAGCAACATTCGAACTTATTTCTGGAGATGCGCATGTTTCCCTGACTGTGCTGCATACTGAATTCCACCAGTCTTCAGCATTCTGCTCGCTGCATCCGATATTGGGGGCAGAAGTCTCATATCCTTGATATGAACGTGCAAGCACTTCTCCCTCACCTGAGAAAAGAAGGGTTTTCGTTCCGGTGGTTCCAACATCGATTCCGAGAAAGTATTTCTTTTCCATTTTCTACCTCTTCTTCAGTGTTTTCAGAGTAATGCTAATTCTCAGGTATGTCAAACATTTTCAGTCATTAATATTGACCGTTTTGACTGTAATCAAGTGAAATGCAAATCTTATTCCTATCACTGCTGGTATTATATTAGATGCTGTGGTGCTTATTCATTCAATAATAGCTTCATAAGTCAAAAAAAATGACCGATTTGACAGTTTACTGTTGCCAATTCTGGAAACCTGTTCTAGAATGAGTGAAAAGGAGTTGATATCTTATGGAATTCAAAGTTTATCAGAAAGAACTCGAGCTTCAGTCACGTGGATGGATCCCGACCTTCCACGATGTTACAAAGGAAATAAATGCAATCGTCACCGCTTCCGGAGTAAAGAACGGGACAGTAGCCATCGCAAGCCATCATACCACATGCTCGGTGATGGTCCAGGAGACCTCGCACGACTTCGACAAGTGGGATCTTGAGTATCTTCAGCACGACCTGCTGGACATAATGCAGAAGCTTGTTCCTTCTTATGACAACGAGCATCAGTATCGCCATCCGGGTCCTATCCATTCTCAGTACGGCCGCTACGTCAACGAGCCTGGCGACTTCACGTCGCTCAACACCGACGGGCATCTGAGATCGGTGTTCTTCGGGCGCAGCGAGACGATGACGATCAAGGACGGGGTGCTTGACGGCGGTGAGTTCGCTCACATCTACTTCGTGGACTGGGACTGCGTCAGGGCACGCAGAAGACAGCTCAACGTGACTGTGATGGGCACAGCGGAAGACGTAGGTGACCGCAAGTGGAACGGCGGCAAGGTTATTAATACTCTGCGCAAGTTCACCGATGAAGAGAAGGCCTATGACGTTCACTTTGATATCCAGCTCAAGGACAGAGTGAAAGAAAGCAAATAATCTTTGTTGCTTTTTGTTTTTCGAAGGCCTTGGCGAAAGCCAGGGCCTTTTGAAAGGAGAATTTGATGATGGATAAAGAAAAAGTCCTTTCATATGCAAGAGACGCTTTTGAGATTGAAGCCCAGAGCATTGTGGCTACAGGCAAGTTGATTGATGACCAAGTGATGTTCAAAGCAATCGAGATGCTGGCTTCGGCACCTAGGATTGCATCAAGCGGATGTGGGCATTCAGGGATTGCCTGCATGCACTTTGCCCATCTGATGTGCTGCATCGAGCGGCCTGCCAGATTCATTTCACCGGCAGAAGCGGTTCATGGAGCTACGGGGTTCATCCAGAAAGGCGATGTGATGGTT
>JALNXV010000208.1 GCA_023230175.1 Candidatus Cloacimonadota bacterium | reverse complement strand
TTCCTTGAGTAATAGTCAGCAACAAGTGATGAATAAACGAAACCTTCTTTTATTTTTATGTAAGTAATATCTGTTATCCATACCTCATTTGCTCTTGTTAGTTGTTTATCTTTTAATAGATTGGGATAAATAGGATTTAATGAATTTGACTCCTTTTTTTTGTTTGATATTCATAAAGGATTTATTGGATTTATCCTTCATAATAGTGTCAACTTATTCAGGACTATATACATTCGTTAATTCTGTATTCCAATCAAATGATTCCCATTCTAAGTTATTCTTTTTTTTGTAATCATCTAACCTTCATTTTCTCTATTAATTATTTTTATTTAATAATATTTAAATATTGACATTTTTATTTGCAGTTTTTATTACACAAGTTTTTAATTTTAGAAACATACACAATAGCTAACCTGCTTGATAAACTCCTTATTGAAAGGTTTTAGAAAGTGAAGATTGATTAAGTTTAAATAATATTTTCAACATAAAACTGATTTTTTTGTTATTATCGATCCTAAAATGAGTTCAAGAGATATAAACAATTTCAGAACTAAAGATTTAAACAAAAATATTCTAAGCAATGTAAGAGAATAAGACAAGACCGTTTTTATTTCAACAAAAGACATTTTTTCACATCCTCTATTTTACCATCTATTGAAAGATTATAGAAATATACACCTGAAGAAACAGGTTGATTTTCATTATTATTTCCATTCCAAAGTAATGTATGATTTCCGCTGTCATATTCTTGGGAGGTAAGCTTTTTTACTATCTGTCCTTTTATATTGTAGATAGAAATCTTAACATAACTTTTCTCAGGAACAAAGAAAGAAATTGATGTCGTTGGATTAAAGGGATTTGGGTAGTTCCCTCTCAAGAAGGAAACATTAGGAATTTGTTCATTATTCGAAAAATCGTGTGATAGTGAAATCAAATTATAATCTAAATTTAGCGAGTTCAGATTACTCCTTTCAAATGTGTTATTTTTTTCGTTGTAAATCAAATACTCTTCAACAGATTTACTTCGATTATTAGAGAAAACTTTAAATGATATAACTTGCTTGCCTCGATTCACTCCATCAGTATAAGCTAGAATTTGAGCTTGGTTATCTTCTACTACAGCAGCACCAACACAAGTAGAGTCAATAAATGCACCTATCTCATAATCATTTTCTTCCAATCCTATTACATCAATCACTTTATAGTCTTCTTGGGTAGTAAAACTAAAGTTACTAACTTGATCTTTTGCATTCTTTGAGAATACACTTCCTGAATAATTCCAATTAAAATTTTCAATTGTTTCACTAACCTGAACTATATACCCTCTACCAAAATGCAAAGGATGTATTTGATTACTTGGGGTAACTGGATATGATGTATCTCTAGCATTAACTAGTGGACCATAATACCAATTCTCTGATTTAATTGAAATGACTTTGTCGAAATCATCTCCAAAAGCTTCATCTAAATCCTGGCTATTAGTTCTCCAATATCCTATCCAATTGGGTTGATTAGGATAAAGTGTTTTTGAAGTATATGGATGAGCCCCTAAATTACTGAAATCATATGCTGTTGAAGAATTCGACATTTGAATTTTATAACAATTATTATTAGTTAAAATATCTAATCCATCATTTTCCCAAGTATCGCTTGAAGTATTGTATCTTAAGTATCCTTCATCTGAGGCAAAACAGATTCCAAATGGATCAATTTTATCATAAACATCAGCATTCTGAAAAGAATCGGAAGGAAATGAAACCCAGTTCCACCCATGATGTAATCCGGAAGTTGCTTCAACTGGAATAGATATCTCAGGGAAAAAAGCATCATCGCTATTGATTTTTATTTCTCCATCAATCTTTTGATACATTTTTGTTGGGAAAAAATTAAATCTTAAATAGTCATATGAGCTAGCAGGAATCTGAGTTGGACAATATGATATTTCCATATAGTTTGCTACATCTCCCTCAAGTGAGTAAGAAATATTATTTAATGAATTAACAGGGTGAATATTCTTGATTTTTAAAGTACCTTTTAAAGGATTATCAGGATTAACATTTCCCAATGCTAATTCAGGATCATCTAAGAAAATACCTCTATCATATGATTCACATGCTCCTATATCAACATTAGAGGCAGTAATTCGAGGGTTACCATTAATATCTGTACTAGGAAATTCAATAAATAAATCCACAATATCATTTATACCATCAACATTGAGGCCATTATCAAATGCTATCGAAGTTGATGGTATGAGTAACACATCTCCCCCATCACTATAGAAACTAGGATCTTGAGAATATGTAGCCGTTTGATGAGTTACTGAGATATCAATAGAATTACTAGCATTAGATATCACATTGTTATAAAGTTTTGCACTACTTGATCCTATTCCTTTAATCTGAAGATTGTCATTATTCCCATAATTATTCCAAAAAATGTTATTAAAAGAACTAATATGTGAATCATCACAATAAACTGCTCCACAGTTTGATGCTGAGTTATAGGCAAATGTATTATTTATTAAAATAACACTATTAACATTATATAAACCAATTGCACCGGCTCTTGAAGCTTCATTCATATAAAATATATTCCCTGATACAATAGCATGGCTGTTACTAGGTTGTTGTTGAAATCGTATTGCTCCACCCCATTGACCATAGTTGTAATAAAAGTAATTATTAACTATTGTAGGACTTGAATTTAAACTCCAAATTGCTCCACCACTAAAATTAGAAGCGTTATCCTCAAAAATCGTATTCCTTATTGTAACATCAGAGTTATTAAGTGTTATTGCCCCTCCAAAATATGCCCAATTATTTCTTAATATACAATCTTCAATTATAATCTCATCATTGTTTTCGATGTATATTGCACCCCCCATAGACTCTTGAAGAGAGCCTTCACTATTTTCTAAAATACAGTTTCTCAACACAGAATTACCCGATCCATAAAAACTTATACTTTTCCATTCATCATTCTCAAAATTTGTAAATATTATTTTATCATCAACATCTCCAATTGCTTCGAGATGACCATAAACCTTCATGCCTCTTCCCTCTCTAAACTCTAAAGTAACTCCTGCCCCAATGTAAAGTGCAATACCCTTGGGAACAATCAAGTTATTGTTATCTAATAACTCAGAGGGAATGTCATCTGGAACAATTTTATTTGTTAAAAAATAACTTACAGAATAATAGTTATTATCGTAATATCTTGAGAAGGTTTTCTTAGTGCCAACATCATATCTCTGTTTAGCTGGAATAGTTTTGTCGTTTTCAGGATGAAACGGGAAAGAGAATAATTCTTCATTTAAAAAGAATTCAGGTCTATTTTCCGAATAATATGAATCATCAAGCCAAGCAATTGAACTTGTTTTTTTGTATTTATTATCAGTCCAAGTTCTTGTGTAAAGTTGCCCCCAAAAATTAGATTTTTTTTCAATTGTATTTTTCTCAAATGGAGTAATACCCCAAAAAGTTCGACCTAAACCTACTTGACTCCAAAACCAATTTGTACATCTCAAATAATTATTAACTACATTTTGCTTAGGTTGATGACTATCTATATCAATGAAAAACAAAGTTTCAATCAGTGTTCCAATTGCCCCCCAACCAAAAATCATCATCCCATAATCTTTTGATTTATTACGAAAAAAAGTATTATATTTTTTATTGCTTTGATGAAACCAGTCAACCCACATCCAATCGACTATATTTCCTTCAAATAAGTTCTCATATGGTCCCCTATATGGTCCTCCATTTTCATAAGATGTTTCTCCATGACAAACAATATCACCAGTAAAATCATCAGGAGCAAGTGAACTATTATTCTGCTTTCCACCTGAAGCAAAATTATAAGCAAACACATTGTGATGAGCAGAATTTTGAACTAACATAGCATGTCGATTTTCCCTGAATACATTATTTACTATTAAACAATGATATGACCCATTTTCACAAATCACACCATACCCATACCCACCTTCACCAAATGATTGAGCTCCATAGAAATAACACCCTTGCACTTGTATTTTATTGCTTTCTGTTATGTCAAAATGATGCTTTACTGGGTTAATACTTTCAACACCTATAACCCAACAGTTTGTCGAATTATTCATTATACAAATATTGTGCCCACCTTGAGAATCTTCATTATTAGTCGGTCCTGCACCTTCACGGATAATTTTGATATCTTCTATTCCAGTCTTTACTTTATTGTTAACTTCAATACAATTGTCATTTGAATCAGATAAATCAAATCTTATTATTGTTCTATCATCCTCATCACTGTCTCTTCGAAACATATGATTTCCTTTCAAAATCACGAAATCTTGCATCTCAATAGGAGAATCGAACAAATACTCCCCGGGTTCTAATTGAATTTGTACAATATTATTCTCACTTGGAGTACTTCCTCCTTCTAAGCTTGGGTTTGCAATTATTTCATTTAATTGGGAAGCAGTCAAAGTTCCCTCAATTACAACGATATCATTAGGCAATGGAATTTGGCTATTTCCATTATCATAACCTGCTTGCTGCCACTCAATGCTAAATTTATCCATTTCCGTGTACTGTGTATTAAATGCATGTAAGTAAAAGCATGTTAGTAAAAAATACACAAAGATAATATTTTTCATAATCACTCCTTTCACTAAAAATCATCAGGATATCTTCTTTTAACTGTACAAACAAATTGTGTTGAAGATAAATTAAAACTTGGTGAGTAGAATTTATGATCTATATGAATAATTTTGTTATCTATCCAATTTATTAATGATGCATAACTATTTGTTCTGCTGAAAGAGACATATTCTCCATTAGGGCTTGTAACAATGGAACTATTGTCAATATCTCCATACTTGTTTAAATCAGAAGAAAAGGTACAAAAGTATTCATCAATATTTAATAAAATTTCATTTGAATATCTATTAAATTTAATATCAAAGACATATCCCTCAAATAAGAAGTCAACCTCATTAAGCTCAATATGTAACCTATACAGTCCGTTTCTATCATCTTGGTTACCATAATATTTAAAAAAAAATATCACGTCATTGTTTATCAGGATAGGCTTACTAATAAGATTTGCAGTACTATCAACAAGTACAATCGTTTCAGTCTTTTTGTTAAGATTCATTAATTTCAAATAATTGATTCTCTTTTCCTGATTATCAAAATATGACGAAAACACAATGAGGCTATCTGAAGTAGAATAAGAAGGATCAAACTCGACTTCGTCACTTGTATTAGTTAAATTGAGTAATTTAGATCCGGAAATATTGGATGATAGGATGTCGTCATTATATACCATAAGAAAAGAAGTTTGAGAATTATTAGTACAAACTACATTCCCTGAACTTTCGAAAAGAACTTTTTTGTCTGAACCATCTTGATTCATAATTTCTACATGATCCGATTTGCTTATTAAAATTTTAGAATTTAAAGAGTCATCATTGCTTTCTACCCAATAACAACTTGAGCCATCTTTATATAAGTATTCAATATTGTTCCCATCAATATCAATAATAGCAATCCAATCTTCTGTCCAAGTTGAATTTTCATTTTCATATGGATTATTGCAGGAAACCAAGATCATTAGAAGTATTGTTAAAATTAAATATAATAAAAACTTCATAATTCTTCCTTATTTCGAATAATCAGCAAGTTCAAGACTCCTATTTTTTACAAACCCTTCATCTGTTGTAAGCAAGTCTAATGAGTTCACAAAACTTAATGTCACAAATGTAAATGGAATCATTTTAGGAATTTCAGAAGAAAAATAGAATGAATTTTTTTCAAGGAATTGATCGATTTTTTCTTTTGATTTTTCTTGTTTAAAATCATCTGAAAGTTCTAGTTCATATTTTGAACAAGGAATGGATTTTTCTCTTGTTTGGAAAGTAGTTATTGATTCTGATTTTATTATTTTTGGTAACATGTCTAAAAAGCCATGAGTCCGATATTCATTTAAGTTGTCAGCTAATTTTTCTTCATTTAACAATTCAGGTTTATGAAGTTTTTTTTCTTCATCGTAACCATAAAAATCACATATTTCTTTTGTTTTACTATCCCAAAGAATATAGTATGTTATATTGTCAAAATATTCTTTGATCAATAATTTTTGATTATTGTTTTCAATAACCTCTAAAGAACAATGTTGTCCTTCCACTCCCAATTTCTTATAAGTTACTTTATCCCCAACCTTTAAATCATTCCCGAATCGATACTTTGCTGTCAATTGCATGAATGTCAGCATTTCTTCTTGATTTTTCTCTTCAATTTGCTTTTCTAATAGTTCACCAAAAATGATAGTATTAATGAAAAGACAAGCGATCATTAGTGTAATAAATTTCTTCATATCATACTCCTTGTTACTAAAACGATTTAATAGACACAATACTAAAAACTTTGTTTCTGTCAAGTCCTAAATATGGTTGACAGTTTTTTTGTTTATTCATATCTTTAAATTTCCTTAAGCAATCTGATTTTCAATACTATTTTTATAAATATATGAAGGGG
>JALNXV010000207.1 GCA_023230175.1 Candidatus Cloacimonadota bacterium | reverse complement strand
AATATAGCCTTCCTGGGAAGCAACCTTCTCATAGAACTTGACTGCACTGTTCCAAATGGTTTCAAGCTCCTCCTCGGATAATGGCGGCTCACACTTCCGGGCACGTTCCTGATATGCCTCTTTGGCCTTATCGCAGACACCCAGCTTTTTGAGGATTCTTCCGGCGAAGTGGCTCATGGTGTTGTTGCGGCTGCCCTCCAGAATCGGGCCGGAGGAAGCCGGTGCACAGAAGTCCTCGTCTTCATCACTGTTTGGAACCAGAGCCTCTTCATCCACTGCTTCATCAATGGTCATCCAGCCTTCATTCCAGATCAGCTCGTCCTCGCTGCAGGCAGAACCGAAGAAGAACCTGGCAGCATCCTTGGCGTTGTCATCAAAGAACGGATACATTCTCTGGATGGCCGCCTTGAGCTCCTCGTACTTCTTTCTATCTGTAAAAACAGAAGTCGGGAAATAGATGTGCTGACGAGGTCTGGCCGCCTTGTTGTCCTTCGGGAGCATGTTGTGGCGGCTTGGAGCAATCACATGATCCACATCGCAAAGCAGCTCACTGAGCTTTTCCGCAGTCAGCCAGTCCGCAGGATTCTCGGAATGATCGTTGTCGTTATCCATGAAAATGCCGACCGCTTCCTCGAAGTTGTCATTGCTTCTATAGTTGTTGGTGTATTTTGCGCAGACGTGATCGCGCTTGATGGCCTCCACCATCTCAGCTTTACTCTCTGCCACTACCTTGTTGGGGTAGATGCAGTTGGTCTTCACGCCGGTGCAGTTTGCGGTAAATAATGTAATCTGCATCTAGCTTTCCTCCTTGCAATCTTCCGTAAAATGTCGAATCTTGATGCTTCGCTTCTTGGCCTTTGCGATTTCTGTCTGCATGCCCTCGCTCCACTTCGAACCGAAGACCCACATCTCTTCGCAGTGGCCTAAGAAAACCATGTCCATAAACATCGCAAGCTCCCGTTCTGTGCTTTCATCCATATAAAGAGGAAGCAACAGGTGCGGTGCCAACGGGATTGCACCCTGGTCCACAGCGAAGCGGCTGTACAGGATGGCTTTCTTTGTATTGCCAGGCGGATCACCTGAGTACGGACTGCAGATATACACGAGCGGTCTCCACTTGCGTGCTTCCTTGATGACCTCTCTCATCGCGGCTCCGGCAGTCGGGTCAGCGTAACCTTCCTGGTTCTTAAATAAATCACCCATCGGTCGTTCTCCTTTCGTTGAAAAGTAAGGACGCTAGGTCCTTCTAACTTTCTCTGGACAACGGCGATGGGATTTCACGGAAAAACAGAAAAGAATTTTTACTTCCTTATAAATTTTGATTTTCCTCTGCGGCTTTGGCTGCGGAGGTTTTTTTCTCCGTGGTTTTGCCTTTGCACTGTCCAGAGATAGATAGGCAGGGAGCGCTAAGAACCACCGGAAAAAGAAATTCAAAAAAGTTCCGTGATTTTGAAAGCCCACTGTCCAGAGATAGTCAGGAAGGCAAGACGCCATCCGGAAAGCGAGGTACAAGATGCAGATTTCACAAGAACAAGCAACCCCACCTGACAGAACGGACGAGGAGCTCATCGATACGCTCATCGCCATCAGTGTGGTCGCCAAGAGACTGGCGAAAAAGCTCAGCCAAAAGACAAAGGAGGAAAACCCAAGTGAGCAAGACTAAAGACTATTCGATGACCCTGGATGAGATCATCGAAGCCGGTGAGGAACTGGTCGCTTCCTATAAGAAGACAGCCAGCACCGCGGAAATCATCCTGAACGCAGTAAAGGAGCTCAAGGCTCTGTTTAGCGAAAATTCTGTGGCAACAACAGAAAAGCTAGAAGCAAAACCGCTGCCTGACAGGACTCCTGATAAGAAGGAAGCACCGAAGGAAGAAGCCAGGACCTACTCCTTCACCGATGTACGCGGCATCATGGCCGGACTTTCTGGACAGGGAAAGAAGGCGGAAGCCAGAGCCCTGCTTGAGAAGTTCGGTGCAAAGCGCCTTAGCGATGTAAAGGAAGAAGACTATGCAGCTCTTGTGCATGAGGCACAGGTGATCGCCAATGGCTAATCACGCATTCCTTTCCGCATCCGCTTCCCATCGCTGGCTCAATTGCCCGCCATCCGCAAAGCTTTGCGAAGGCATGCCGGATGAGCCATCGCCCTATGCACAGGAAGGAACGGATTGCCACGAGCTCTGTGCCTACCTGGTTGAGAAGGCACTAGGCAAAGACGTCGCGGACCCAAGAGAGCACCTTAGCTATTACAGCGCTGAGATGCAAAACTGCGCCGAGGAGTATTGCGCCTATGTATTGGAACAGCTCGAGGCGGCAAAGAAGTACTGCGCCGACCCGATGGTGTTCATCGAACAGAGGCTTGACTTCTCCAGATGGGTAGAGAATGGCTTTGGAACCGGCGACTGCATCATCGTTGCCGACCAGGTCCTGCAGATCATCGATTACAAGCATGGCCTTGGCGTCCTGGTTGAGGCTGAAGGCAACAGTCAGATGATGTGCTATGCACTTGGTGCCCTGGAGGCCTTTGACGGAATCTACGACATCGAGGAAGTGTCCATGACCATATTCCAGCCACGCAGGGACAACGTCAGTACCTGCAGGCTGAAGAGGAAGGACCTTCTGGACTGGGCCGACATGGTGCTTGCCCCTACTGCAGCACTCGCCTATGAGGGTAAGGGTGAATTCAAAGCCGGTGACCATTGCCAGTTCTGCAAGGCCAAGGCGATATGCCGCAAACGTGCAGAGCACAATCTTGAGATGGCCAGGTACGACTTTGCGATGCCCGACACCCTGGACGAGATTGAGATTGCAGCAATCCTTCCGCGTATCGACCAGCTGATTGCATGGGGCAATGACCTCAAGGACTATGCCCTCTCTAAGGCGCAGAGCGGAACCCACTACGAGGGCTTCAAGGTCGTGGAAGGAAAAAGCAACCGCAAGTACACGGATGAGGAAAAAGTCGCAAAGACAGTAACCGATGCCGGGTATGACCCCTATGAAAAGAAGCTCCTTGGCATCACGGCCATGAGCTCACTTCTTGGAAAGAAGAAGTTTGAAGAACTATTAGGCAGCTTGGTCTATAAGCCGCCTGGAAAACCTGCCCTTGTACCGGAGTCGGACAAGCGTCCGGCAATCAATACTGCGGCAGAAGATTTTAATGACAAAACAGATATGGAGGAAAAGTAATTATGTCAAAGTTTCAGAACCCTACTAAAGTTATCACAGGTGTAAACACACGTTGGTCCTACGCAAATGTATGGCAGGCCAAGTCCATCAACGGAGGTGCACCTAAGTACAGCATCTCCCTCATCATTCCCAAGTCGGATACTGTGACCGTGGAGAAGATCAGGGCAGCAATCAAGGCAGCCTATGAGGAAGGCGAATCAAAACTCAAGGGCAACGGCAAGTTCGTGCCTGCACTTGATGCCATCAAGACTCCGCTCCGCGATGGAGACAAGGAGCGCCCGGGCGATGAAGCCTACAAGGGCTGCTGGTTCATCAACGCAAACAGTGCAACAGCTCCTGGTATCGTCGATGCTGACCGCCAGCCTATCCTTGATACAAGTGAAGTGTATTCCGGCGTCTATGGCCGTGCATCCATCAACTTCTACGCATTCAACTCAAACGGCAACAGAGGTATTGCATGCGGGCTCAACAACCTTCAGAAGATCCGTGATGGTGAGCCTCTTGGAGGCAAGTCCAGGGCCGAGGATGACTTCGACACCGACGATGACGAGGACTTCCTGAACTAAGGGAAAAACACTCATAAGGCACTCTCCCCTCCGGCCCAAAAAGCCGGGGGATGGAGAATTGCTTTGAACATACACACCAAGGAGGAAAACACTATGGAAACAATCAAACTTTTAAACCCTGTCATGTTTCTTAACGACGAACACATGAGCGAAGATTATCAGGACATTATCAATGATCTTCTCAACTACAGAAAATGCCTCTGCATTGTACGTGGAGCCATCATCGTAAAAGATATAGCCGAAGAAGATGACATTTCATTGACCGGCATAGATGCAGCACGTCTCTATTGCCATATGAACAGGATAACGACACGCATTGTGGATGAGATAGATATTGTCGATATCGTGAAAAACTGCGATGAGACTGAAGTGCTCATAGACATTCTTCAAATGATCAATGAAGTCTGCAAGGTGAATGAAGATCTGGAAATGGCGATGTGCTCAGATGCCACAGAAGACATGGTCCGCACACAGAAAAGAAAGCTCCAGTACTTCGTAGAGCATCTAGCATTCAACTGCCAGTGCATCAAACCATTTACTGATGAACACGGAAGGCAGCTTTCTTCACTTAGCTGCATCGACTACGAGTTATGAAGGAGGAACCAATGACAAACATTCTTGAACACCTGACACCTTTCACCAAGCAAGAACCGCCAGAAGACATCGACCTGTTCGTGTGCGAAGAAACAGACACGGAAAGAAGGTATGGCATCATGCGATTCTTCAAAAAAGGAAGCATGCTGCCAAGACGTTATGGCAATGACGGCAAGACTCCGGAGGAAAGACTCCTGGAACAGATATTCCATGAACCACGGGAAGAAGCCTATGCAACTACAACCTGCTTCTACCGCTATGTGAAGAACAGACGCTCGGGCGACCAGAACGGTGTATGGGTGAAGTCTTCCATCAATCCGCTCGATTCTTCATACATCGCCATCAACCCGGAAGACCTGGAGTAAGAAGAATTGATTCAATGGATTTGATTAATGCAATCATCGACTCTCTCATAAGAGGCACGCTCCTGGGTGTATCGCTTGTCCTATGCGGATTCAGTATATACAACATCTTCTCTTTCCTGGTGAAGATGACAAGGAAGCTATACCACTGGATTGCTTCACTTGCAACAAGACAACAGTGACATATGGCGGTGGAACAGAAGCCACCGCCTTCTTATATCGAAGGAGTAAATACATGAAAAACTCAGAAGAAATCTGGAAGGACATTCCTGGCTATGAGGGAAAATATCAAGCAAGCAACATGGGCAGAATAAAAAGTCTGGGTAAATATGTACGAACAGCCCGTGGACAAAGGTATGTTAAGGAAAAAATTCTCAAGCAGCATATCCGAGACGTAGGTGGACATTTGGGTGTTTCACTTGGTAAAGATACTCACAATATTGGTGTTCATAGGGCTGTTGCTATGGCCTTCTTAGGCTTGCCCGAGAATGAAGATCTTTATGTTTTGCACTGCAATGGCGACCCGACAGACAACCGTCCGGAAAATCTGCGTTATGGAACACAGAAAGAAAACATACTGGATGTATATTACCAAGGAAAAGCATGGCGAAAGCTAACCATAGATGATGTAGAGGCTATACGCTTCGGTATTTATTGTGGGTATTCCAATCAGGAACTTGCAACACTGTACGATGTTAACCCGACAACAATTAAGGATATCAAGAATTGGAGGCGATACGAATGGCTCAAATGAACACTTTGTCTATCGACATTGAAACCTACAGTGACATCGATTTGAAGAAATGTGGTGTTTACAGATATGCATCTTCTCCAAATGCAGATCTGCTACTATTTGGATACTCCATAGACAACGGCCCCGTTGAAGTCATCGATGTGGCGCAAGGCGAAAAGATCCCGGAATATATATTAAAAGCCCTGTCAGATAACGGAGTAACCAAGTGGGCCTATAACAGTAATTTCGAACGGGTATTCCTGTCTGTGTGGCTCAAAAGAAACTACCTAGAGTACTTCAGAAGCTACAGCATCGAGGAAGATACAGTGGGTGACTATCTGGACCCTTCATCCTGGCGCTGCTCACTTGTCTGGGGTGCCTACATGGGACTTCCTCTTTCGCTCAAAGGTATTGGTGCGGTGCTGAAGCTGGATGAGCAGAAGATGAGTGAAGGCTCTGACCTAATACGCTACTTCTGTGTTCCCTGCAAGCCAACGAAGGTGAATGGAGGAAGAACAAGAAACCTTCCCTTCCATGCACCTGACAAGTGGGAGACCTTCAAAGCCTACAACAAGCGAGATGTCGAGGTGGAGCTATCCATCAAGGAGAAGCTCAAAAACTTCCCTGTCCCTGAGTTTGTGTGGGATGAGTACCACCTGGACCAAGAGATAAACGACAGGGGTATCGGCATAGACATGCAGCTTGTAAAAAACGCCATAGCCTTTGACGAACGCTCCAAGGGAACCATCTCGGAGCAGATGAAAGGCATGACTGATCTTGAAAATCCAAACAGCGTGGTCCAGATGAAGACCTGGCTTTCAGAGAATGGAGTCGAGACAGATACACTTGGAAAGAAAGCCGTTGATGCCCTCATGAAGGATGCACCCGATGGTATCTGCGATGTACTGGAGCTAAGGCAACAGCTAGCCAAAAGCTCTGTGAAGAAATACCAGGCAATGGCTAATGCTGTATGCGATGACGGAAGAGCGAGAGGAATGTTCCAATTTTACGGGGCAAACCGTTCCGGGCGATGGGCAGGACGTTTGATCCAATTACAAAATCTTCCCAGAAACGAAATGCCCGATCTTGCAGAGGCCCGCGAGCTTGTACGTCAGGGTGACTACGAGTCAATGGAGATGCTCTATGATG
>JALNXV010000206.1 GCA_023230175.1 Candidatus Cloacimonadota bacterium | reverse complement strand
ATTTGCCCAAAATCAAGACGTTCGTTTATGGACTTTAACTCAAAACGAAGCAGACGAAATCAATAAATATAATGAAAACAAACAATTTTTACCCGGCATTAAATTATCAAAAAATATTCTTGCTGAACCTAAATTTGCTTCTACTATAGAAGAAGATGATGTAGTTGTTTTCGTAATACCTTCAAGAAAAATATCTGAAGTAGCTGTTGAATTCCGAACAAACTCTTATGAAAAATTCATTTTAGTAAATGCTTCAAAGGGAGTAAAACAAGAAAATTTACAAACAATAGGTGAAACCATTGAAGAAATTTTGCCAAAAGTTCGTTTTGCCAACCTATCCGGTCCTACAATAGCCAAAGAACTTGCAGAAGGGTTACCCGCAAAAGCAATACTTGCTTCAAAAGACATTGAATTATTATTTTATTTAAAGCAAGTATTAAACAATAATTTACTTTTTTTTGAATTCAGTACTGATGTAAAAGGTATTGAGCTAACCTCTTCATTAAAAGGATTAATTGCTATTGCTATAGGTATTGCAGATGGATTAGGGTATAAAACTAATGTATTTGGTTTAATTATGACTTATGGACTAATGGAGTTTCAAGCTTTATTAGATTTTTTATGTGTAAACAGTAAAACTATTTATGGAATTTCCGGTATGGGAGATTTGATAACTACTTGTCTTTCTGAAAATAGTAGAAACAGAAAATTCGGTAAATATTTAGCACAAGGATACAATACAGAACAAGCTCTTGAACTCGTTGGAATGGAGGTTGAAGGAGTTTCAATGGCAAAAACAGTAAAAAAATTCACCTCACTTCAATTACCTCTCCCCTTAATTTCATTCGTTACTGAAGCAATTTTTAATCAAAATATAAATATCAAAGATAATCTTTCTGATGTTCTATTCCATTATCACAATAAATAAACATCTGAATAAACGTAAAGGTTCATTTCAACTCACAAAATATTTAATCAATATTATTTCACTATAGGTAATTTTCATTCAATAGATTAAACATTACAGCTTTTAAAAAATTTAATCATTAAAATAAGGAGAAAGTATGAGCCTTTCTTTAGTCTGGCAATATTTTGCAATTGCAGGAGTAACATTATTTTGTTTTAATCTTGTTTGGAATTTCTTTATAATGGTCCCACTAAGTTATCTCTTCGCATTCCTAAAAATATATAAAGTTACTATACTATTTAGGATTATCGGTTTTTATTTCAGAGCTTCTTTATTTGCTTTAACATTAACTTCAGTTTGTTCATTTCAAAGTAATAAAATTTGTTTTTTTGTTTTATTAATTATTAGTACTATTTGTCTAATTAATATCCTCTGGCGAGTTATTCATATATGGGTTCAAAAATGTCAAGATCTACTTGATTATTCATTTTTTAATGAAATTCCTGAATCATTAATTTTTGACATTTACTTGATTTCTTTTTCAGTTTTATTTTTTATTATTTCAAGTTTTAAACCAGTTATTGCCGGAAACATAATAAATAATAATATTCTTTTTGCAATAAATTTTATAACAAATTTATTTTTTATTGGCGTGATAATTAAAATCATTGGAGCTATTTATATTGTCTTTCAATTATTCAACTTTATAAAAAAACTTTTCTAAAAATAAAAAAAACTCTTGACATTTTGAAATCCATATACTAATCTAAAAAGAAAAGTATAAGGAGAACATTATGAAATTCAACGAACTCACCCTTAAGAAAAAAATAATTGGGGGATATTTATTCATTTTAATTTTTGTCTGTATTGGATTAGGACTTATTTCTGCAAAATCTGTTTCTAATATCGTATTAGGACAAATACAACAAAATATCCCAAGTATGGCTACTGAAGGAGCAAGACTCATAAGAAGTCAATTAGATAAAAATATTGTCGCTATTGAAGGAATAGCAAATAGAAGTGTAATAAAATCCGGTAATTGGGAAACAGAACAATTACCTGCTCTTTCTAATGAACTTACCAGAATGGGCTATCTTGGAATAGGTATAGTTGATAAAAGCGGCCAAGCAAGATATGTGGATGGAAGCACAGCATCTCTTGGAGATAGAGACTATGTAAAAAATGCATTTAATGGAAAAACTGTCTTTTCAAATGTTCTAATTTCCCGAGTTATAAATGCACCTGTCTTAATGTTGGCAACACCAATTTACAATGAGAATAAACAAATAAATGAGGTTTTAATTGCCAGATTAGGTGCAACACTTTTAAGCGATATAACTGATAACATTAAATATGGAGTTAATGGATACTCTTATGTAATTGATAATAAAGGTACACTTATAGCTCACGATAATAGAGATTTTGTTTTAGAACAAAGAAATTTTATTGAGGAAAGTGAGTCTGATCCTCAATATATACCCTTAGCTAATATGTTTAAAAAAATGATTAATGGAGACTCAGGATTTGATGACTATCCTTTTATGGGTTATAACCGATTTTTTGGATATGCCCCAATAGCAGGAACAGATTGGTCAATTGCAGTCGGAGCAATGAAAGATGATGTATTTAAAGATATCTATTGGTTAAATTGGGTTATCTTTATTGTTTCAGCTCTCTTTCTAATCGTAGGAATCATTATTGCCTTCTTAATTAGTAAATCTATCATAAAATCAATAAACCTTATTGTTAATATGCTTAAAGATATTTCCGAAGGAGAAGGAGACTTAACAAAACGAATAAACATAAATAGTAATGATGAATTAGGTCATATGGCATTATATTTCAATAAATTTGTTGAAAAACTTCAGGTTATGGTAAAAAGTTTAACAAATAATGCTATGCAAATTTCTGATTCAGCCAATGAATTATTGACAATCAGCACCGAAACTGCCGATAATTCTCAAAATATGTCTCAAAAAACACAAACTGCTGTAACATCAGCTGAAGAGATTAGCACAAGTACTAATATGATAGCATCTTCAACAGAACAAGCAGCAAATAGCGTAAGAACTGTGGCTACTGCTGCTGTTCAAATGTCTTCAAATATCAATACGGTTGCTTCCGGAGCTGAACAAGCTTCAGTTAATGTAGAATCAATTGTCAATGCGGTTAAAAACATCTCAGATAACATAAAAGTTATTATCACTAAAATTGAAGGTGTTACAGATAATACAAATAATTCTGCTTCAGCAGTTGAAGAAATGAGTGTATCTTTAAGCGAAGTTGCTAAAATTACAAACAAAGCTAAAGAAATCTCTGATAAAGCTGATACTCAAGCAAAAAATACAGCACAAATTATGGAAACCTTAAGACAAAATGCTCAAGAAATTGGTGGCGTAATCAAGATTATAAACGACATAGCCGATCAAACTAATATGTTAGCCCTTAATGCTACAATTGAAGCTGCCAGTGCAGGAGATGCAGGTAAGGGATTTGCTGTTGTTGCAAATGAAGTAAAAACTCTTGCAAAACAAACCGCTGAAGCTACAGATAAAATTCAAACACGTATAATTGAAATGCAAAATTCTACTAATACAACTGTTGATTCACTTAAAGTTGTCCAAGATATTATTTCAGAACTCAATGATATAAATGTTACAATTGCTTCGACAGTAGAAGAGCAAAGTGCTACTGTAATGGAAATTTCAAAATCTATTTCTAAAGCTGCCGATAATTCAAAAGAGGTTTATACCTTTACTGAAGAAATAGGTACTTCAGCTGAAACAGCAAATAGAAACATTCTTGAAGCCGGACAAGGTATAAATGAAATAGCTCGAAATATTGCTGAAGCCTCAACTGTTGCAAACACTGTAGCTCAAAATTCAGAAGAAGTTAGTGTAGGAGTCGATGATATAGCTAAAAATATTACAGAAATCAATATAGGCATAAATGAAATTTCAAATAACCTAACAGACATTAACCTCTCTGCTAATGAAACAGCTGTTCAATCCGGTAATGTAGAAAAAGCATCAATGAAATTAGAGGAACTCGTAAATATCATTAATAAGTTGTTAGCTCAATTTAAAATCTAATGATAAAAATATCTAAAAGAGAGATAGAAAACTATCTCTCTTTTTGTTTATTCATATCTTATTGAATAATTATTCTTTATCTTCTTTTAAAATACTTATCCCAATATTATGAATACTTGCAGAAGCTATAGATCGAGGACGCTTAATAATAAGTGGAATCTGATCATTAACAGCCTCTTTAATGTTTTTATCAAGGGGAATAAACCCTAAATTAGAAATAGTTTTATTTAAAAAATGCTGAACTATTAAATTAATTTTATTATAAATATTCTTTGCTTCATCTTCGGTTTGTGCCATATTTACAACCAAGGAAATATTCGGGAACTTTGTTCGGTAAAAAAGAACTTTTATCATAGCATAAGCATCAGTTATTGCAGTAGGCTCAGGAGTTGTAATTACAACTATTTTATCAGCCGAAAGGACAAAATCTATAGTATAATCAGATATACCTGCACCTGTATCAATCAAGATATAATCAAACTCACTTCGTAAATCCATATAAACTTGAATTAATGCTTGTTGATACTGTTTTTGATTTTGCATAACAGCAATATCTCCGGAAGAAGCCGGTAAAATCTTTATCCCTCGAGGTCCCTCAACTAACAATTTATCTACAGTTATTAACTCATCCATCAAATTTGAAAGAGTATATTCAGGATAAATACCTAATAAAACATCAATATTTGATAAATTCATATCTGCATCAATCAAAAGAATTTTTTTTCCTCTTATAGCCATTGCAATAGCTAAATTTAAAATAAAATTTGTTTTCCCAACACCACCTTTACCACTGGTAATGGCGATTAATTTTGCTAATTTATTATTTTTATTTCCCTTGTCACTTTTTATGAATTTCTGTAAATTCTTTGATTGATTATTAGTTTCCATATTTTCCTCTTAGAATAATTTGTGCGAGTTCATTTCGATTTGCAAGACTAATATCCTCAGGGATATCTTGACCATAAGTTATATAAGAAAAAGGTTTTTCATATTCTACTGACATATTTAAAATATCTCCCATACCTGAAGTTTCATCTAATTTAGTTAAGATAATACCGGTATAAGGTATCATACCAAAACTTTTTAAATTATCAGAAATATCAGAATATCTTGTTGTTAAACTTAAAGTTAGATATATTTCATCAGCTTTTGATATGCGAATTGTTTCCTTTAAGCCAACCATTTGCTTCATATTTTTTGAATTCAATCCGGCAGTATCTATTAAAATAAGCTCATATTTTTGCATATTATTAATCTTTTCAATCAGATCACTATTATTATATGCAGGAGTAAAAGGTATCTTAGCAATCTCAGCAAAAGATTTTAACTGTTCCATTGCTGCGATTCTAAAACTATCTGCTGAAATCAATGCAACTTTCCTAGAATATGTATATTTATATAAAGCAGCAAGTTTTGCAATAGTTGTAGTTTTACCGGTTCCGGTTGGTCCCATTAAAAGAACAACCGTTGGATGATTTTGATTAAATTTAATTGGCCCGGTAATTTGTAAATTATGTTTAATTTTTGCTTGTATCTTATTCAAGACTAAATCTTCTTCAAGTAATTCTTCACCTTTTAAAGAGCTAAAAATATCTTCAACAAATGAATTTGCTAATGATAAATTAACTCCATTATTATTTAATAATTTTAATAAATTTTGTAAATTTCTCGGAATATGAGGTAAATGATCATACTTAATTTGATTTATTAAAAAATCCATTCTTTCTCTTAAATACTCAACATCCTTACTTAAACTATTCAATTGCGATTGCATAATATTATTTGATTGAGTTGTCTGAATAGAAGACTTTTGAATCAATGAATTAAAAACAGGCTTTGTTTCCAATTGATCTTCTTTTTTATCAATTGCAGCAGTAACTTCAACAGCTGATTTCCATTCGGGATGATTTTTATCTTCTATGCTTTTATTACTTAAAATAATAGCATCATCACCAAATTCTTTCTTAATCTGTTTAAGAGCTTCTTGCATTGAAGGGGCTATGAACTTTTTAATTTTCATCTTTAATCATTTATCCTTCTATATCTCATTTAAAACGACTGTAACAAAATAATAAATACAACATATTTGTCAATAATAATTTAAGAAATTACTCAAAAACATAAAGATTTATATTAATTATACGAAATTAAATAGACTGCTGAATAATGTTGTTTTACGAACATTCTTACTCTCACTACAAAACAGCCGAACTTGACTTGCAACGAAGCGAAGCGAGTGTGAGTTGAGAACGGCATAATTTCCGATTATATAAACTCTTAGCCCCATTTTTTAAAATGGGGATTTAAATATAATAAAAATCCTCATTTCCCAATCAGCGACTTAAGTCGCTGATTGGGAAAGATATTGGTAAAAAATCATTTATCCGTCGGGTTAAAACCCGAAGCAATGAATTTAGATTATTTTCCTGCAAGCAGAGATGCTCGTACAACGTTAATTTTGAAACATGCTCGACAAAGGGTGATATCGATATCTTATCAAAATTAAACCTTCCTTTTTAAAAGATAAAGAGTCCTTGACCAACCAAGGACTCTTACTATTATAAGTTTCAATACTTAAGTTAATCTATAGATTTACGGTAAGTTATCTGTTGTGACAGACAGTAAA
>JALNXV010000204.1 GCA_023230175.1 Candidatus Cloacimonadota bacterium | reverse complement strand
CATATTTTGGATACTATACTCATTTCGTTAATTTTTTAACACCCGGAGATATTTTCAGTGGTGGAAATATCCCAAGATTTGTTGCCAATACTCATACATATTTTAACATCATAAATTGTATCATTTTTTTACCTTTTGCGAATACTTTAGCTTCATTAGCTTACAAAATTATCAAAAAAGATAATTCTGAAACTCTTTCAACAGGCGAACCCAAACATCTTGATTTTCATTTGATTCAAACTGCTGATCTTGCTGTAGAACAATCAATCAAAGAAATGAGAGAAATGCTTAAATTAGTTAGACGTTCTCTTGAAGTATCAATGGATTCATATTTAAATAAAAACTACAGAAAACAAGAGAAAATACATAAAATTGAAAATGCAATTGACCACTTACAAAAAGAAATAACTATGTATTTAGTTGCAGTAAACGAACAAACTAATTCACAAGACATTGCAAAAAAAATACCTTCTTTACTTCATACTATAAATGATATTGAAAAGTTAGGTGATTATGCTGAACAAATTAATGAAATACTTAACAATCAAATATTATCACAAAAAGATTCATTTTATCCCGACTTTTTATCAATCTTAGCGGATAATCATAATAAAATATTGCATATGATTGATTTAAGTTTAAAATATTTAAAAGAACTCGATCAAGAATATACATATAAAATCATTGAACTTGAAGGAAGAATTAATCAGCAACATTTTGATTTAAGAAAAAAAATATTAAGTATGATTCAAAATGCTGAATGTGATGCTGCTTCCGGGCTCAACACTATAGATTATATAGATACTATAGAATCATTGGCAGATAAAATGAAAAACATTGTCAAAGCCGGTTCTCATCAATTTATTTATTTACCAAATCTAAAACCTTCAGCAGAACGAACTGTATCTGATGAAGACAATAATGATAGTTAAGGACTAATTATGTTAAAAAGATTTTTAAAATATTATATTCCCCATAAATGGTTATTTATATTAGATATGTCTGTCGCACTCTTAAGTGCCGGCATCACAATCCTTATACCGACCCTAACAAGAAACCTATTAAAAACACATATCCCTCAACAAAATTATCAAACAATAATTACTATTCTAATAATAATGTTAGTTATAATAATGATAAAAACTCTCTTTACCAGAATCCGTATCAAATGGGGACATATCCTCGGTGTAAGAATGGAATTTGATATGAGAGAACATTTCTTTAGGCATTTACAAAAGCTTTCATTTAGTTATTTTGACAATACTAAAACCGGACATCTAATGTCAAGAATATCTAACGATTTAAATATGATTGCTGAAGTTGCTCACCATGCACCCGAAGATTTTCTAATCGCAATAGTTATGATTATTGGAGCATTTTCTGTAATGTTTACTTTTAATACAACTCTCGCACTGTTAACACTAATACCAATGCCAATCTTACTCTTTTGGGGTATAGTCTTTGGTGGGAGAATGAAACAAGGTTTTAGAAATATGCGTAAAAGCATTGCTGAAATGAATAGCAATGTTGAAAATTCTGTTCAAGGAATTAGAGAAGTAAAGTCTTTTGCTAACGAACATCTTGAGATTGAAAAATTTAACGATGTTAATACACACTTTAAACTCACAAAAGAATATATGTATGGTTTAATGGCAACGTTTCATTCCGGAATGGGTTTTTTCCAAGATTTTTACTATATATGGGTTATAGCCGGGGGGGCTTGGTTACTTGCTCAAGGTAAAATCGGGTTACCTGATCTTCTCGCATTTATAATGTTTATAACCTATATTCTTGATCCAATTCAAAGACTTGTTAATTTTATGGAACAGTTTCAACAAGGCACAGCTTCATTTGAAAGATTTATTGAAATTATGGATATCGAACCTGAAATAGAAGACAAAAAAAATGCATTATGTCCGGATATTTGTCATGGCAACATCACAATCAATAATATCTCCTTTAATTATCCGGGACATAAACCTCTCGTAATAAAAAATGTTTCTATGGAGATTAAATCAGGTAAAAAAATAGCTTTAGTTGGAGAATCAGGTGCCGGAAAATCTACCTTAATCTCCCTAATTCCCCGTTTTTATGAATGTTCTAACGGCTCAATAGAAGTTGATAATAATAATATATTAAATCTAAAACAAAAATTCTTACGTAATAATATTGGCATTGTACAACAAAATGTTTTCCTTTTTGATACAACAATTAAAGATAATATTCTTTATGGTAATCCTTATTCTACTGATGAAGAAATAATTATAGCCTCTAAAAAAGCAAATATTTACGATTTTATCCAATCACTTCCTGAAAAATTTGATACATTAGTTGGAGAAAGAGGAGTTAAATTATCCGGTGGTCAAAAACAAAGAATTGCTATTGCACGTGTATTTCTTAAAAATCCTCCTATCTTGATTTTCGATGAAGCTACATCATCACTAGATAATGAATCTGAAGCTTTAATACACCAATCAATGATTGAATTAAGTAAAGATAGAACCACACTTATAATTGCTCATAGGCTTTCTACTGTTCAAAATGCAGACCTTATTTATGTAATGCAAAAAGGTGAAATAACTGAGATTGGAACTCATCAAGAATTAATTAATAATAAATCTTATTATTTCTCATTATATAATAAAAGTTTTAAATGAAAATAAAACAGCCCTAAAAAGTATATTCTCGTAATTGATTTAATATCTTTTGTGAATTTTTATATGCACAATTATCAAAAGAACTACTATCAATAGATTCTACACTCGGTAGTTCTTTTATTTCTACTAAAGAGCTGTTCGTATTAAAAAAGTTCAACTGTATTTGTTCTTTTAAATAATATACTCCAATTTCAAGATATTTACGTTCGATAATAATCTTTTTTACAACTAGTTTTAAGTTATAATCATCGGGATTATATTGCCAATCATTCTCTAATAACTTATTTTTTAATATTTCAATAGACTCGGGAATTGAATCGGAAACAATAATAAATTTTGCTTGTTCTAATTCAAAAATGTTTATCTTATAAATATTTTTACTTGATACCTTGCTTAGCAAATTTCTAATAAAAGCTTGATGAATAATCTCATTAGTTAATAAAAATGATTGAAAATCAAGTTCTAACTCAATCCATTTAACATTTAAATCATGATATCTTAAACTTAGATTAATTAAACCGTCTTGATTAGAGAAATATCTATATTTAAGTTTGTTATTTAAATATAGATTTATTGGAAAGTCAGGCAAGAAATTATCTCCTTGATATAAACTCACATTGAAGTCATAAAATCTATTTGTTTGCTTTGATTTATAAAGTAAAATCTTTTCCGGATAAATAAGTTTTACACTACAAAGAAACTCTTCTAAATCAGATATTAGCAATAATAAACCTTTTTGATGTTGAGCATTTTCATAATATGGGACTTTTAAGATTAAATCTATAACTTTAACCAATAAAAAATAATCTCGATTACTTAAATAAAAGTTCGTTAACTCTTGTATTTCATCTAGATTTTCTTGATAATAAGCTTCTAATAACTCATTATATCTGGCTTTACTTAACAAGAATTTAGTATGATGAATTTCGTTTTTATCAAGTGATACATCATAATCAGCAGAAAGAATTAAATTATTGACTAATTCTGAGTTTATATTTTGTCCGGATTTTTTCCATTCAATGTAATTCATATCCCCAAGAAGTTTATTGTAATCTTTTAGTAATTGTAATATTATAACTCGCCTAAATTCTTCTTTTGCTTGTGTAAAGGCAATTGATTCATTATGATGAGAAGAATTAGCAATTAAATCATTAATGTTTTGACAAAATGCTTGACAACTATGACAAATAAACAGAAAAACGATCAGATATAATTTCATTATTAGCAGAAATTTTTTCATAAATTTTAGAATTAGCTGTATCAATAATCTGATAGGTTGAAATAGAATTATTACTAATTTTCTTTACAACAATGTCAGCAATATTTTTTTTTGAACCGTCATTAACTTCTTTAATACTTCCATTAAAAGCATCAATATAGAATTCATTATTCTCTTCCATCCAAATAAAATCAGTATTAAATAAACTTTGAACATAATCTAAGTTATTTTTTAATAACTCACTGTCAAAAACCTTTGAAACCTTAAAAATATAAAACCCGTTTTGTTTCTTTATTAAAAAGTCAAATGCTTCAGCAATGTTAAAACTTAGAATATTTTTTAGTTCAAATTTTTCTATTTGAATATGTTCTTGATTTACATAAGTGCCATTCGTGCTTTGTAAATCTTTTAAAATTTGTTCTTTAAAATCTACTTCACAATGTGAACCGGACACCCATTCTGACTTTAATAATAAATCGTTTTGTTCATCATTTCTACCAATTTTTATAGTATCATTCAAAAAAACTACAATATTTCTTAATGAATATCTATCTAAAATTATCATTCTTGAATAATTATTTAATAATGTTTCATCCTTTGAATTATCGTTTTCAAATAATTTTAAATCATTTTCTATCTCTTGGATTTTGCAAAGATAATTTTCAACGTCACCATATTTCAACATAATCATTATTGGCATCAATTCATTAATTTCATTATATTGTTTAATAATTCTGTTTAACAAATTTGTTTTTGCAATCGTTACCGGTAACTTCTTATAATAATCAATATCATTTATTAAGCTACTCATAAGTTCAGGAATATCATTTTTAATCTTAATAACTTGTTTTTTTAATTCTTGTAAATTTGAAATTCTTGTTACATCATTTAATAGATGTAATCTTGATAAATAGTAATCAAAACTATCTTTAATGATTCTAATATTTGGATTTTCAATTAGGATATTATAAAGTTGTTTTTCAATACTATAATCAAGTATAAGCAAGAAATTCTCAACCATTTTAGATAATTCTGATTTTAATTTTAAATTACTCTTGTTTTTGCTGTGATTTAATTCAAAAATTTTATTATTAATATGATTGATAAATCTAATGATTTCATCAATTTTCTCAGGTGTTTCTTTTGCATTAATCAATTCATTTTCAACTTTATAAAAACTAATTAAAGATTCTTTCTCCCCATCATCAATTAATGATTCTAAAAAAGAAAGAATGGTTATAGGAGTTGGATCAAGCTCTTTTAACTCTTTAATCTCTGCATTAAAAACATTTAAATGTTGATTTATCTCTTTTATAACATTCATAATTTTTATTTCATCGATCTTATTTCTTGGTAGTGAATAGTATTTGTAAACAACTAACCATTCCTTATATTTAACTGTTATAATATTTTCAATATTTTTTATTTGTTCAAACTCATCTAAAAATTTATCATATTTATGTGTATTTAATATGTGTTCTAATGGCTTATATATATCAAAAAAATTACTATATATTGATGTTATACTTAAAATAGATATCAATTGCTTTGAATTAAATATGTCAAAATCTATTAAAGAATTTAAGGTATTGTTAACCTTTGAATTGCTTACCTTATTTAATTTATTAATTGAATCTATATATAAATTTTCTACCTTGTAATTAAGTAAGTCTATGATTTGTTCTTGTAGCTCAGGATACATCTTAAAATTTACATTATGAACTGAATAAAGTTTTGCTAGTTTCACAGAATCACTTTTACTAAATAAATCATTTGGTAAATCACAAATCTCATTAATTTTTTCATAAGTAACATATAAAGATTGGTATCTTACAAGCATTTGTTTATATTTTTGTCCCATAGTAGGGTTGTATTCTATTAAGACATTGACTGCTTCAGATAATCCGGTATAATTATTAAATGCTTTTTTAGAATTATGTATAAAATTTTCAATATATGCCAAACAATTATTAATATATGAAGTCTCCGCTTTTTCAATTAATTGAAATATTTCTGAATCAGTATATTGATTTTCCTTTAACACCCATTCACAAAAATATAAAATGTCTAAACTCGCTATTAAATTTTTTATCTTTTTAGTTCCTTGGTTTTGAGAAGCTAATGCTAATTTGTTTGAAGCTTTATTTACCCATTCTCTTTTTAATGGATTTACTCCGATTATTTGTTTAATTGCTTTAGTACTTTTATTTGAAGAATTAAAGCTATATGCTTTATTATAAGCGTTGGATCTTATATCACTTAATTTTATAAAAAAATTATTCATTTAAACTCCCAAAAATGAAATATCGTCATTCTTAAAACTAATTAACTCATAAATCTTGACAGGGATTGATTTACCCTTAACTATAACCTGATCAAGATATCTTACATTTACATATTCCTTCACTTGTTCAAAAGTAAATTCGCTAATAATTATGTTATTACTTGTTTGGTAATTTTTATTGAGAGCTTCAAGCCGAGCTCCTAAATTTATTGTATCGCCTATGGCAGTATAATCAAAAATTTGCTCAGAACCAAGATTACCAACAACTGCTTGACCCGTATTTATACCTATTCCAATATTAATAATTTCTTTTCCTTCAGATTTCCATTTCTGTTGTAATTCTCTTAATTTATCTATCATCTGCATTGCACAGATACATGCCTTTAAAGGATGATTCTCAACGTTAACCGGAACATTAAATAACGCCATTACTTCATCACCTACAAATTTATCTAAAATTCCTTGATTATCAATTATAGTATTCACCATTTCTGTTAAATACTCTTTTAA
>JALNXV010000203.1 GCA_023230175.1 Candidatus Cloacimonadota bacterium | reverse complement strand
ACAAGAAATACAAGAGAAGATGTAACAGGCTATAAAGTTTATAGAAAAGTTGCAGCCGGTGATGATTTTGAAGAAATTGGTGAAGTGGGTGCTGATGTTACTACATATATTGATGAAACTCCTGTATATAATTCAGTTAATTTCTATGCAGTAACTGCATTATACGGAACTGAAGAATCTGAATACTCAGATGAAGCTACTGCTTTTGCTCCTGGTGAAACAACTTTCTTATATTCTCATGATGATGGAACTGCTGAATCAGGTTTAAGCTACGCAGGTATCGTTCTTAACAAAATGAGCCCAACTGTTGTGCCTTATACCCTTACACACGTTTTATTCTATCTTGAAACTAAAGCCGGAAACTTCTTCTTAAAAGTTTATGGTGATGGTGGTAATCAACCTGGTGAAGAATTACTTTCTACTCCTGTTTTAGCATCTAACCTTAATGAAGGTTGGAATATTATTGATATCGAAGATATCGACTTTGAAAGTGGAATATTCTATATTGGTGCTCAAGTTGCTACAAGCAGTTCAAAAATTGGTATTGATGAAGATTACGAAGGAACTCCTGTTTCTGTAAGAAAAACATCAACTGCTCCTTCTTTTGAAAACTTTACTGATGGCGTATTTATGATTAGAGCTTATGTTGATTTACATACCGGTAATTCAGAAATAGTATTACCTCAAACTAAATTAACTGCTAATAATTATCCAAATCCATTCAATCCGGAAACTACTATTTCTTTCAATATCCCTACTTCAGGTAATGTTTCTGTAAAAGTATTTAATGTCAAAGGTCAAATCGTAAATACCTTAATCAACGAAGAAATGAAAGCCGGAAATAATCAAGTAATTTGGAATGGCCTTGATTATGCAGGTAAACAAGTTACTTCAGGTGTTTACTTCTATAAAGTAGAAACTGAAAATCATTCAATAATTAATAAAATGTTATTGATGAAATAAAAAAATATAATTTACAGACGGGTTAATGCCCGTCTGTTTTTTAACATTTATAAGGAGACTCTATGAAGCGTATAAGTATAATATTAATACTTATTTTAAGTTTAACTCAATTGTTAGCTGTAAGTAATTTCGATGAAAAAAATTTCTATCCTAATTCCATTATTGTCTGTTTTGATTCTAATGCAATCAATAGTACAACCGGTGAGATTACGATAGAACAAACAAATTTGGGACAAGTTCAAATAGGGCTGAAATCATTTGACGATTTAGCAAAAAAATATGATTTTGTTGATTTAGAGAGAATGTTTTGGGTGAAAAATCAAAAGTGGTCCGATGATAACGGTGCATACCCAATGAATATATTCAGAGTTACTATTAAAAATAATAATATAATTGAAGAAGCTTTAAATGCTTTAACTAAAGATAAAAATATCATTTTTGCTGAATATGAAGCAATCTTGAAACAATCTTATATCCCTAATGACCCAACTTTAGATTTAATGTGGCATATTCCCATTATGCAAACTCCCGAACTTTGGGATTACGTAAGAGGTGATACTACTATTGTTGTCGCTATAATTGATTCAGGAGCTAAATGGAATCACGAAGACTTAAGAGATAATATCTTTATTAACTACGCTGAAATGCCGGGAATGACTATTAATTGGGCTAACGGTACCGTCTCAGGCGGCGATGCTCAAGATAATGACGGCAATGGAAAAGTTGATGATGTTATCGGATGGGATTTCTTTGTTGGAAATAATAATCCTTATCAATCTTATGACGGTAATGACCATGGAACTCACGTTGCAGGTTGTGCCGGTGCTGTTAGTGATAATAATGTTGGTATAGCTTCTCCTGCTATGCATATAAAATTACTCATTTCAAAACACCAGTCACATACTCAGTATAGTAATAATGTAACTAATGGATATGGTGGTATATACTATGCTGTAGATACCGGTGCTGATATTATCAACTGCTCATGGGGAGGTACAGGTGGTAGTGGTACAGCCAATACTGCTGTTAATTATGCAAATAGTGAAGGTATTTTAGTTGTTTCTGCTGCAGGAAATGAATATCAAAGCAATGATACTTATCCAAGTTATCCATCAGATGCAACTAATGGTGTTGCTGTTGCAGCAAGTGATCAAAATGATATAAAAGCAAATTTCTCAAATTGGGGAGATGCTATTGATATCACTGCTCCCGGTGTCGCTATTAGATCAACAATCTATCATGGAACTCACGCTAATGCTGTTGATGCTTATGCTGCATATCAAGGAACTTCTATGGCTTCACCTGTAGCTGCAGGTATTGCTGCTATGATAAAATCTGTCCATCCGGAATATACCCCTGCTCAGATTAGACAACGTATGTCTGAAACTGCTGACCCAATGCCTAATGAACCTTATTTCGAACAGGGTAAACTCGGTGGTGGTAGAATTAATGCTTTTAAAGCTGTACTTTCAGAAAAAATTCCTAACCTTGAAATATATGGTGATTTATTGGTTGAAGAACTGGAAGGTGATGGAGACGGTGTTCCTAATGTTGGAGAAACTGTGTCTGTTACTTTTAGTTTAACAAATCTTGCCGGTTGGTCTTATGCTGCAGGAGTACAAGCAGTTTTATCTACAGAAACTGAAGGTGTAGAAATTGAAGAAGGTAATTTAACCTTTAGTGATATGCTTAGTGAAATGATTGTTACTTCTGATAATCAAGCAGTTGTTTCTATTTCTTCTGATGTTAATACGTTAAATATCCCAATGCTCTTAACAGTTACTTGTAATCAAGAAGCTTCAAATCCTTATCCATATACAAAAGAAATTCCCGTGACTTTAAATCTTTCAATGAATCAGGCAGGATGGCCTTTAGTACTTGATGCTCAGTCTCCTTCAGCTCCTATAGTTGCTAATTTAGACGGAACAGGTAAAAAATTAATTACTATCGTAAGTGGTGTAATTCATGTAGTTGATTCTGAAAAAAATTATGCTACCGGATTCCCTTATGACACAGGTGCTAATACTTTAGGTCAATTAGCTATAGGTGATGTGACAGGTGATGAAGATAATGAAATCGTTGTTGCAAATTCAAATGGATGGTTAAGAGTTATCAGTGCTTCGGGCGAATTACTTAATGAATATGATACTCAAGGAAATATAAGAAATGCTCCTATCATTGCAGATTTGAATAATGATGGACAAAATGAAATTATTGTCGGAAATCAAAGTCGTAAAGTAATAGTTTTAAATGGTAATGATTTAAGCGTATGGCCTAATTATCCGATTGATTTAGGTGGAGTCATTATCACAAATTTAGCAGTGGGCGACATTAATAACAATGGTAATCAAGAAATTGTTATAAATCTTATTGGTAGCCCGGGTGCATTACATATACTTGATCCTGTTACCGGTCAAAATATTTCCGGTTTCCCATTGACAACCATTGGAGCTAGTAATATGGGCTCATCAATTGGAAATTTGGATGACGATGATGATTTAGAAATTATTTTTGCCGGCTCATTAGGTACAAATTGTCCTATTACAATAGTAAAAAGTGATGGTTCTATATTACATAATGAAACTTTCTCTTATGGTATTAAAACGGAAATTGCGATTGTTGATTTGAATAATGACGGTCAAAATGAAATCATTTTTGGTGATTATAATGGTGACCTTTATGTGAAAAATGTAGATTTTGAAAACGTTACAGGATTCCCTTTAAATGTAGGAATAGGTATTGAGTCTTCTCCTGTTTTTGCAGATTTTGATTCTGATGGAAACAGAGAAATCGTTTTTGGTGATAATAATGGTAAAATACACGTTGTAAAATGTAATGGAACATATATTAATGCATTCCCTGTTAAGGTTTCAGATACTCCTTTTAAAACATCTCCGTGGGTAGGAAATTTTGATAGTGATGCTGATGGTGATATTCTTTTAAATGGAAATACCGGTGTATTATTCTTAGATTATAAAGAATCAATTTCTGATTTATTTTGGAATACTTTTAGAGCAAATTTTGGAAATACAGCAAATAATGCTGATATTTCAACTCCAAATACTAGTACTGTCATTCCTTTATTTACTAATCAATTACAACAAAATTATCCTAATCCTTTTAATCCGGAAACTCAAATTAGCTTTTCTTTAAAAAATTCACAAGATGTAAAACTTTCAATTTATAACATCAAGGGACAATTAGTTAAAACTCTTGTTAATGAAAAGAAATCTGCCGGTGCTCATACAGTTGTATGGAAAGGTTTAGATGAATACAATAAACAAGTTTCAAGTGGTATATATTTTTATAAACTTGAGACAGCAACTTATGTTAATACAATGAAAATGTTGTTAATGAAATAACAAATGATTATAATTATGCAGGCGGAGAAATCTGCCTGCTTTTTCTTTTATAAATCTTTTTCTTGACTGAATTTTAAAATTAAAGCAACAGTGATTGTATTGATTAAAAGGTTAGAGCCGCCATAGCTGATAAAAGGTAAAGATATACCGGTAACAGGCATTAAACCGATATTCATACCGAGGTTTGTAAGTGTTTGAAAAAATAGAAATCCAAAGAAACCTGCGATAGCTATTTGACGTTCTTTTATTTCGGTCTTTTTGATACTATTTAATATTTTCAGAAAGAAAAGCAAGAAAATTGTTAAGAGGAGAGCACTTCCTGCAAAACCAAATTCTTCTGAAATAACTGAAAAGATAAAATCTGTATGATTTTCAGGCAAGAAGTTAAGGTTTTTTTGAGTTCCTTCAAGAAATCCTTTACCTGTTAATTGTCCGCTTCCGATAGCTATTTTAGCTTGAATTATTTGATATCCTGTATTGAGAGGGTCTTTGCTTGGGTCAATAAATGTTAAGATTCTGTTTTGTTGGTAAGGTTTAAGTTTATTCCAAAGAACAGGTGTAAGGAAAACAAAGAAAATATTGATAATCATAACTAAGCTGATAAAGTGAATCGATAGTTTTGATTTCCAAAGAAAATATATAAGTAATAAAGCAAAAATGACAAATATGGGGACATAAAAAGAAGTTACTATGCTTATAATAGGAGTTATTATTAAGATTAAGTATAAGCCTTTAAATCCTGCTTGGGCTAACATAATAAAGTATGCTACCCAAAAAACGATTGTAGTGCTCAGATCAGGTTCAATAATTATCAATGACATTGGTAAAATCATATAAATAAGGGGTTTTATGACAGATTTTACATTTAAAATAGATTCTTTGGCAAGTATTTTAGCTGTTAAAAGAATTACAATTAATTTAGCGAGTTCTGAGGGTTGAAACCTAAATCCCATCAAAGAAATCCATCTATGAGATTGGTTTATTGCCGGCATAAAAAGAACAGCAATCAGCATTAGATTAGTTAAGATATAAACCGGTATAACCATAAGATCAATTATAGGCATAGGCAGTTTAAGGATAATATAAAGTGAAACAAATGATAAAGAAATCCAGATAATCTGTTTGAGATAGTAGTTACTTCTAATAATTTCATCATCGATTTTTATTGTTGAGGCGGAATAAATAGCTATAAATCCCATAGTTATTAGGATAAACCAAAGTAATAAAAGGGTCCAATCAAAGTCTCTATTTAAAGGTAATTTCATTTTTGTGTTCTCACATTATCTTGATAAAATTGTATAATTTTTCTTGCTATAGGACCTGCGTTACTACCTCCATGCCCAATATTTTCAATAAATACGAGAAAGGCAATTTCGGGTACATTATCCCATTTAGCATATCCAACAAAATAGGCATGAGTTAGGTCATTGAAAGAGTTTTCGGCAGAGCCTGTTTTAGCATAAACTTCAGCACCTTTGACGTTTGCGTAATGTCCGGTTCCGTCATGTCTATAAACAGTATCGTAAAGGCTTTTTTGTATGATTTTAAGGTTTTTCTCAGATATTGGGAGTTGTTTAGTATTTTTTTTAAGAATATCCTCGTAATATATACTTGATTCATTAAAAACACGTTCAAGTAGGTGAGGAGATTGCCAAACTCCGTCATTAGCGATGGCTGCATAGTAGTTACATACAGCAAGAGGGGTTGTGAGGGCTTCTCCTTGTCCGATGACAAGGTTAGCTTTTAATCCTACAGATGAAAAGTATCTACCGTAGTGTTTGGTGTACCAGTCAGTATTAGGGAAAAAGCCTGTTCTTTCGAAGGGAAGGTCAATGCCTGTTTTATTTAATAAAAGATTATCATAGGTGAATTTGGAAAATTCATTTAAGTCAAATCTTGCAGATAAGTCATAAAAGTAAACATCACAAGACACTGCCATTGCTTCGTGTAGGTTTGTTCGTCCATGTCCGAGCGAGTTCCAACATTTATAGTATCTGTTACCGATTTGCATTCCACCGTTACAGTAGGCTAGTTTTGTATTTTCAGTAATGTATTCTTTTTCAAGTCCAAAGGCAGCGGAGATAACTTTGAAAGTACTTGCCGGTGGATATGTAGCGAGTACTACTCTATCGAGGAGGGGTTTTTGAGGGTGTTCTTGCAGGTAATCCCATTGTGCTTGGCTAATGCCGGAAGCAAACCAGTTTTGATCGTATTCGGGGAAGCTGTTATATGATAAAATTGCACCTGTTTTGGGATTGATTACTACAACTGCCCCGGCGAGATCATTTGGGAATATTGATTGTATATATTCTTGTAGGTCAAGGTTAATGGTAAGAACAAGGTTAAATCCGTTG